>CAMOQR010000005.1 GCA_946623125.1 uncultured Caryophanales bacterium
TTTTGAGACTAACAAAGCCTTTATTTATAAGGGTATATGAGTAAAATGATCACTGTCACCATAGTTCATGACAAAAGGTATAAAAGTTTATGATATAATATTAATAGGAGTTGATAGTATGACTATTATTGAGTATTCTGATAAATATTTAGAAGATGTGAAAGATTTATTAGTTGAATTAGAAGAATATATTTTATCAATTGATAAGGATAACTTAGATCAACTTCATTCTGAATATAGAGAAAAAATGGCAATGCTAGATTTAAAAGATGTTCATGATTTTAATGGGAAATGTTATTTAGCTATTAATAAAGATGATAAAGCAATTGGACTTATTATGGGAACTATTCCACAATATGATGAATTTGATTATTTAGATTATAAATGTCCAAAAAGAGGAGAAATTACAGAATTAATTGTTACAAGCAAAATTAGAAGTAATGGCGTAGGTCAAGAACTAATAAACAAAATGGAAGAATATTTTAAATCAGTTGGATGTGAATATGTTATAGTTGATGTATTTGCCTATAATGAAATAGGAAAGAAATTTTATAATAAGAAAAATTATCACACAAGAATGGAAACAATGATAAAAAAAATATAGGAGTAGATTTTAATGAATGAAAAATTAACAGAAGAAGTTATTGTTGATAAAATTATTGATTTTATGATAAATAAGGAAGATGGCAATTGGCATGAAGAAAAAGTTGAAAAAAGTGATTTGCATAAACATGGAGTAGATATAAAACTTGTTGGAGGAAAAAGAAACAGCGAATATTTTTATATAGAGTGCAAAGGAAAATCTTATGCAAAATCTGCTAGATCAGTAAATCGTGAAGGTTGGCTAAATGCTTTAGGACAAATAATAACAAGAATGGATGTTAAGAGATTTTCAATGGCAAAAGATGGTTCTGGTATTTCAGGTATAAATCATGCATATAAGTATGGATTAGGTTTATATTGGGAATCAGCTCAAGTAGCACTTAGAAGAATTCCTAAAGAAGTAGCAGAAGTTTTATGCTTACATATATTTGCTGTTAATGATAAAGGCAAAGTTAAATATTTCACACCAAGTAAGTTTGGAAAAGTTTATACTAAACAAGATTTCATTTAATAAAGGAGATAAAATAATGAAGTATAATTAAAAAAAGTAAAAGTATTTGTTATGGTACCTAAAGAAAATTTAGATGATGTTAGAACAGCTATGTGTAATGCAGGAGCTGGTGTTATTGGCAATTATACTTTTTGTTCAACTTCAACTAAATCAGTCGGTACGTTTATTCCAAATGATAATGCAAATCCATATATTGGGGAACAGAACAAATTAGAATTTGTTGAAGAAGAAAAATTAGAGGTTATTTGTGATGTTAAAAATGTAAAAAATGTTATTCAAGAATTAAGAAAAAAACATTCATATGAAGAACCTGCAATCGATATAGTTCCACTTATGGATGAGTCAGATTTTTTATAATTTAATATAAATTAAAATGAATTCTACATACGTTTTAGATACTTTTTTTTTGTAAATTAGAAACTTATTCAATCGCAATATAGTAATATTCCGATTATTTTAAATCCTACGATTCATAGGTTGTTATATTTTTCTAAAACCTATATAATTTTTAGTGAAAAGAGGGATGATTATGGATATAGAAAAAATATCAAACCTAATTAAAACTAAAAGAAAAGAAAAAGGATTAACTCAAGAAGAACTTGCTCAAAAAATAAATGTTACTGAAAAAGCAGTTTCTAGATGGGAAACTGGAAGAGGAACGCCTGATATTTCGTTACTTATACCTTTAGCTAATACTTTAGGGATAGATGTTTCTGAGCTATTAAGTGGTATTGAAAATAAAAAAGATTTGAATAATAGTATTGTTAAAATAATTGAGTATGAGGAAAATAGCAAAAAAAATAGAAATAAAACTCCAATTATTATCTCAGCACTATTGTATTTAATTTTTATATTTTTATATTTACTATATTTAAAGAATACATATAGTACAATTCAGCATGTTTCATATTTAGGACATATAATATTTAATTCAATTTTTGCTTTATTAATATCAATTGCTAATTGGAATCTATATTCTAATTATTTTGATAAAGAAATAGATAAAGAAAAGATGAAAAAAATAACATATGCATCGTTATTGTTTTTATATACTATCATGATTTTAAATGTTACAATCTTTGAAAGAAATTTTAATTTTGAATCTAAGTGGCAAGGTTTAGATAATTATTTTAAATATGGAGGATTTAATATTGTTCCTTTTAAAACAATTATAGAATACTTTACTGATTTTGGAAGATTTTGGCCACGATATTTTATAGTAAATGTTATTGGAAACATAGTAGTATTTATGCCTATTCAATATTTAATGATTAAGATATTTGGAAAACAGTCTTTTCAAAGATATTTAATTATAAATATTATAATATTATTAATAATTGAGAGTATGCAATTAATTACAGGTGCTGGTGCATTTGATATAGATGATATTTTATTAAATCTATTAGGGATGTTTTCTATATATTTTCTATATATAAAGTTTGAAAAAGTATTCAAAAAAGAATAATAGATATCTCTAGTTATTTCAAGAAAATTCATATATTTGATTAAATAATCAACATGTAATATAATGATTACGGAGACAAAAAGTGTTGTGAAAAGATGAATTTGTCCACATAGAGCAAAATAATCATAATATTCATAATATGAATAATACTGATAATAAACACTGCTAAATGCCCATAAAATAAGGAAATTATACATAGTACTATATGTACCAAGAATTGTACAAATACTTCCAAATGGTTAGCATGTGGCTCTGGTAAAAAGTATAAACAATGCCACGGAAAGTAAGCAATATCAACGATTTGCGAAGATCATAAAGTGAGAAAAAGTGAAAAATTGATGAAATAACAAGGATAATAATATGAAAGAATTAATGATTAACAAAAAAATTATCAACATATATTGTGGAAAAAACGATAAAGAAGAATTACCTGTAATAATGATTAATATGTTTCAAAATGAAACAAAAGAATTATGGGAAAAATGTATAGAATCAAATATAAGTGATTTTATATTAGTGTCTATTTCTAATATCAATTGGAATGATGATTTAACTCCATGGAAATGTAATCCTATCTATAAAGGAGATTTAGGATATAAAGGAGATGCCGATAACTATTTAAAAGAATTAGAAGAGTTAATAATTCCAAAAGTTAAAGAATACGTAACTTTAAAACTAAATAAAAAAATAACATATTATGGAATAATAGGTTATTCTCTAGCAGGACTTTTTGCCCTATATACAGCGTATAAAACTAATACGTTTAAAAGAATAGGAAGTGTTTCAGGGTCTCTATGGTATCCAGATTTTTCAGATTATATTAAAAAGAATAAGATAAGTGAAAATGTGGATAAAATATATTTTTCATTGGGAAATAAAGAAAAAAATACAAAAATAGAATTATTATCAACAGTAGAAGATAAAACGAAAGAAATTTATGAATATGTTAGTAAAAATATTAATTCTATTTATGAAGAAAATGAAGGGAATCATTTTAATGATGAAATTTTGAGAATATTTAAAGGAATAAAATGGATTTTAGAGAATGAAAAGTAAAATTATGATATAATTTATAGAAAGAGATAGTAATTTTATTTACTATTTACAATCAAATAAAAAGAAAGGACTCTAATATCTGACCATTAGAGAATAGATGCAAAATGAAAAAATTAATAGTAGGTCAATCAGGAGGACCAACATCTGTAATTAATGGAACCCTTGCAGGTGTTTATTATGAAGCAAAGAAGAAAGGGTTTGATAAAGTATATGGAATGTTAAATGGAATAGAAGGATTATTACAAGAGAGAATAATTGATTTAGATGATTATTTCCAAGATAAAAATAATCTAGAATTATTAAAAAGAACCCCATCAAGTTTTTTAGGAACATGTCGATTTAAGCTTGGAGGATTTGAAAAAAATGAAGAAACATATGAAAAAATATTTAAAATATTAGATAAACATTCAATTGATTCTTTAATATATATTGGTGGAAATGATTCTATGGATACTGTAGAATCCTTATCAGATTATGCATTATTAAAGAAGAAAAAGCAAAATTTTATAGGGGTACCAAAAACAATTGATAATGATTTACCAATAACAGATCATTGCCCAGGATTTGGAAGTGCCTGTAAGTATATTGCTACAACATTAAGAGAAATCATTCAAGATAATAACTGTTATGGAGATACCAAACCAACAATTGCTATTGTTGAAATAATGGGAAGACATGCAGGATGGTTAACTGCATCTAGTGCCCTTGCAAAAGATGAAACATGTGAAGGAGTAGATGCAATTTACTTACCAGAAATACCATTTAATATAGATACATTTGTAAAAGAAACAGAAGAATTATTGAAGAAAAAATCATCTATTGTAATAGCAGTATCAGAAGGAATTAAAACAGAAGATGATCAGTTTATTTGTGAATTAACAGATAATAATTTATTAGTAGATTCTTTTGGACATAAAGAATTATCTGGGTGTGCAGAAATATTAAGCAAAGTCCTAAAAGAAAAACTAAATGTAAAAACAAGAGCAATTACTCTTTCAACATTACAAAGAGCAGCAGCCCATCTAGCCTCAAAAACAGATTTAGAGGAATCCTATCATTGTGGTATGAAGGGAGCAGATCTTGCATATCAAGGGCAAACAGGTAAGATGGTATATATGAGTCGTATATCAAATAACCCATATAAAATAAAATATAAAGTATTTGATGATATTCATAAAATTGCAAATATTGAGAAAAAGATTCCACTAGAATGGATAGATGTAGATAATAATTATGTAAAAGAAGAATTAATAGATTATTTAAAACCATTGATTCAAGGAGAGGTAAAACAAATTTATAAAGATGGACTTCCACAACATATTAGTTTAAAAAAATAATGAGAAAAAGAATAAATGTCACGATAGAAAATATTTACAATATGTAATATTTCCGTTATAATATATACAAGATAGAGTATAGAATTCGGCGACTATTTATTCTTTTTTATTGTGAAAATAGTTTAATTGAATTAACAATACAAGTAGGTGACAAAATGAAAAATAATAAATTATATAAAAGATTTATTACAATATGTCCTTTTATATGTTTTTTTATCATACTTGTAACAATTTTTTCTTTTTACTCAATTAAGGCAGACATGATTTATAAACTAATTAAAGATACTGATGGTATTACCTGGCAATATGGATATAATGCTGATACAAAAGAATTAGATGTAATGTTTTTTGATTCTGATAATGATATTACAGAATTAACGATACCGGATAAAAGTTACTTTATATCAAATGATGAAGATGTTGAAGAGGTAGAAAGTTACAGTTTTTCTAATTATGAAAGTTATAATTTAGGATTTCCTAGGGAGTTAAGTTCTACTATTACAAAAATTGATTTAACAAATGTAGAAATTGTTAATGGAATCAAACCACTATCTAATAATGAAGAGGATGCTGTTGAAATTATTTTAAATCCAAATGGTTCTAAAATTGGAAAAGATGCATTTCGTAATTTAAGAATTACTATTTTGAATTTAGATAAAGTTTTAGAAGTTGGACCTGGTGCTTTTTATAAAACAATTTTTACCGAAACAAATATAAATTTACCTAATGTTACTTCTGTATTAGACGGTTCTTTTGAGGAGTCTAATATTACTTCATTAAAAATCAACTCCCCAGAAATTGGAATATCCGCATTTAAAAATTGCAAATACCTAACTAGTGTTACTCTACTTGATAATGTAAAAACTATTTTAGATAGTGCATTTGAAGGAGATTCTAGGTTAGCTTATTTTATATTTAATCATGCAAAAAATATTGGAAATAATGCGTTTAAAGATTGTACCTCTTGGAATATTGATATAAAAGATACGGAGATTGAAACATTAGGCACTGGAGTGTTTTGGGGAGATACTGGTTATAGAATAAGTATTACACTTCCAGAAAAGGTAAAAGGAATTAATTGGAGAACTTTTTATGAAACAAATATTACAGGTTTGAATTTAAGAAATGTTGAAGTTATTGGAGCAGAAGCCTTTCGTGACTGCAAAGGACTATCATCCATTGATTTTGGTAAAGTAGATACTATTAATTATCGTGCTTTTATTAATGATTCTAATATTCATAATTTAGATTTATCAACAGGAGTAATTGATATACAAACTCAAGCGTTTGATAATTGTGGTATTGAGAATTTGAATTTAAATGGTGTTCAAAAAATCGAGCATGGAGCCTTTGCAAATAATATTATAAAAGAATTATATTTACCAAAGTCAATTGCTGTTATGAATACATCTGCGATTTGGTATAATAATCCAATTACTAAAATTACCATTGCATTTGATACTTTGTCTAATCAAATTAAGATGTTGTGGGTTTTGTTGGATAAAGATGGCTATAATTATACAGACGCCACTTATAATGGAAGTAAGTATTTGGAGATGGTTGAATTAGTCGCTCCTTATTCGTCGACTGAGTCGGCAAATATTAATTCTAGATTTAATGTGTCTAGAAACTATTTTCTAAATCAATATCCTACTATGATTTCTAAGGACCAGGGAAGTGATCAAAATTGGGCAAATCGTTATAAGAATGTTCTGCAAGCTAACTTTCTTAATAATTTGCTTAATTTAGAAAATGTAAAAATAGGAGAAGGTTATGAATTTTTGGGGGCTGCTCAATTTAATGCTTGGTATGATACTGCACATACAATTATTCCAAAGGATAAATTAAAAAGCATTTCTTTGCCATCCACACTAAAGGGAATTGGTGCTGCAGCTTTTCAACAAACATTTTCTGCTAATAATGTACCGACTATTAATCTTCCTCAATCTCTAGAATTTATTGGAGCATGTGCATTTTTGTTATCTTTTGGCTTTAAAAATGATATTTACCTACCAAATTTAAAAGAAGTAGGGTCCTATGCATTTATGTATAGTGGAATTGTTGGTATTACGTTAAATAACAAGCTAGAATATATTGGGAGAGAAGTTGCTAATTTAACCCCTTATTTAAAGAAGATAGTTTTAGATTGTGATTTCTATGATTTAGTAAAACGATATGATAATGATTATGATTACAGTGATAAACAAATCTTTGCTGCTTATTTTCCTACGAGTTATAGTAGTTTTTATCAAACAAGTTTTAAACATGATGGACAATACGATTTAATTCAATTTACTTCAAATGTTAAAACGAATCCTACTTTTTCATCAACTTCTTATGGTATGAATTTTGGTGCTTTTTATAACATTAAAGTTACGAATTTTATTTTACAAGACTCTCAAATAACAAATTTAGGAAAGAATACTTTTATAGAAACTTCAGTATCCACCTTAGTACTTCCAAACACTTTAAAATCAATTGGGAATGATGCATTCTATAATTCTAAAATAGATGTTATGGACTTTTCAAATACTAGTGTAGAAACAGTTGGTAAATTGGCATTCATGAGAGTAAACGCGTCACTAATTAAGTTTCCACCATCCTTGAAGAAAATAGGGACTCAACTATTTTATAAGTCGAAAATTAATACCATTGATTTTGAAAATACTCAATTGGAAACAATCGATGATAATGCATTTCAAGAAGTCCAAGCAGAAAAAGTTTTACTTTCAAGCACTTTAAAAGAAATCGGAAAACATGCATTCTTTGATGCAAAAGTAGAACAAAATGTGATGTTGTCATCTTCTATACAAAAAATTGATAATAATGCATTTCAATTTTTTGATAGTGTAAATTTTCATATAGATTTACCTAATTTAACTTATTTAGGAGATTATGCGTTTCAATATAGTAGTATTACAGGAGTGACCTTAAATGATAAATTAACGTACATAGGAACTAATGCGGTAAATCAAACAAAGAATTTGAAAAAAATAATTGTAGACTGTGATTTTTATGCTATAGCACAATATTCAGACTATTATGCTAAATATGGACAAGCCTTTTCTAACTTTTTTCCTCATGTAAATAATGGCTATTCTAATAATTATGAATTAATTATATTTACAGATAAGGCGTTAACCAATCCTAATACCGCTGGTAGTTATTTTTCAAAAGTAATAGCAACAGATTTTCAATTGGCAGATTCGAAATTTACCAATTTAGGGGAAAAAGCGTTTTTAGAGGCAGAGTTTACTAATTTATCTTTGCCAAAAGGATTATCTATAATTAAAAACAATACCTTCTTACGAGCAAAGGTAAAAAATTCAGTAGAAATACCAGACTCTATTACTACGTTTGAAGAAAATGCTTTTATGAGTGCTGATTTATATGCTAGTAACAATCTTCCAAATTCTCTAAAAACAATAGGGGATTGTGCTTTACTTGATACGATTTATAATAATGATATTATAGTTCCTGCGGGTGTTACAAGTATTGGATATAGTGCTTTTAATGGTGGATACGATAAAAACACTCATTTACATTTAAACTTACAAAGAAATTCTGTCACTTTCCTAAATCCAATGAATGCAACTGTTACAAAAAATCAGCCAATACATAATTTGTTTAGAAATAGTATATTAAATGAGTTGATTTTTGGAGAGAATGTCACAGACCTACCTACTAATACATTGAATAATGACAAAAGCAAGGATGAAACAAAACCAGAATTTGCTCAGATGACCATTAAAAAGATTACTTTAAAAAACATAAAAAAAGTCCCTAGCAAGGCATTCCTCGAATGTAATAATCTAGAAGAAATAGATATGAGTGCAGCCGCTGGATTAAATGAATTTGGTTATTATGCCTTTATTGATACGCCAGCCTTAAGAAAAGTTAAAATTCGACAAGGACTTAATATCACTGCTAAAGATTTTGCATTCCTACGATCTGGCTTGGAAACACTGGGAGATGAATATTCTGGTTTAGATGTTTCTAACAATAAGATAATATTAGATGGTCAGTTTATCTTCTCATATATGCCTAATTTAAAAGAGATAAAATTAAAAGGTGAAAAAATCAATAATGGTGTTCTTCCAAAAGGAACATTCTATCAAGATAAAAAATTAGAAACAGTAATTTTAGATGATAAATTTACAGAACTTAAACAACAGGTTTTTGCAAATGATGATAGTCTAAAATCAGTTGTAATGTTTGGCGATACAAAAATATTTGATAATACAACAACTCATACTGCAACTTTCAATGATATTGAAGAACTAAATATTTATATAAATGAAGATACAAAGGATTTTACAATTACTATTAAAGATCCTAGTAATGGAAATACCACAATTACGAAATCCAATTTTATAGATAATAAATATGTTTATAAAAAAAGTAAAAAATTAAATTCAATTACCTTAGAAACATCTGATAAAGTATTTTTAGATAAAACAGCATCCGATAGTGTAAGTATAAGAAATATAAGTGTAGATACCATTACCATTGATCCAAGAGCAGATGTATATTGTTATTTGAAGAATGAATATTGTAAGACATATAATCAGACGTATAGAGAAGCAAAAGACTTTTACAAAACCGATTTATATTATTTGGATGAAGTTTTATATCTTGATTCTAATAACAATCAAATAAATCTCAATGATAATCAAACAGGAGTAATTACCGATGATTTGGTGCTATATGCATTAAGAAGAGATGGAATTATACTAGTATCTGAAGAATGGGGAAAGAAAACAGGTGCAGTCAAATATGCAGATAGTGGAATTACAATAAAAGATTATAATGCAGCAACAACAAATCCAAGGTTAAAAGTTTTTAATACTCCGTTACCAATTGATCAAGTAGATACCGATACAAATGATAATTTTAAGAATGTAACATACAGTATAGGAGATATTGACCCAGATACAAAGAGAATTCCAATAAATTTTGTGTATCCGAATAAAGTGGTAGAAACAACTGCAGAAACCGATTTAAAGTCATATGGAAATACTGCAAGTGTTATTTATTCAGATGGTTGTGGAGGAGAAGCATTTGCAAATGTAATATTTATGAATGTTTTAATTGGAAGACAAACACCAAATTATGATGGTATACCTACAAGAGAAGGTTATGAATTTATTGGTTGGGATAAGGAAATAGCCACAATTGTATCACAAGATGTAATATACACAGCAAAATGGAAAAAGAAGGAAATAGAATATCCAATACCAAGTGTTGACCCACCGCCACAGCAACCAACCCCAACTAATATTCTTGAAATAGTTGAAAATCCATTTACAATTAACAGTTTGGTAGTATTCATGGGATTGATTCTATCTATAATAATTCTTACAATCTCCAAAAAACTAATAAAGTATTAAAAATATTTAGAAAGAGATATTCTTTCTAAATATTTTTTTATGATATAATCAAATAAAGGAGAGAATATGAAAGAAGAAATAAAAATTACTCAAGAATGGGATAAAGTTTTCCCTAAAAGTGAAAAGATTAATCATAAAAAAATAACATTTAAAAATCATTTTGGAATTACTTTAGTAGCAGATATGTATGAACCAAAAGATTATGAAGGAAAACTACCCGCTCTAGCAATAAGTGGACCATATGGAGCAGTTAAAGAACAATCAAGTGGCTTATATGCTCAAGAATTTGCCGAAAGAGGTTTTTTAACAATAGCATTTGATCCATCTTTTACAGGAGAATCTGGAGGAAGTCCTAGATATATGACATCATATGATATCAACGTAGAAGACTTTCAATCAGCAGTAGATTATTTAATAAGTCTAGATAATGTTGATAGTAATAAAATAGGAATTATAGGAATATGCGGATGGGGAGGAATGGCTCTTCAAACAGCATGCATTGATACAAGAATCAAAGCAACTATTGTATCAACTATGTATGATATGTCGAGAATTGCCGGAAATGGTTATTTTGATGAGCAAGACAGTGAAGAAGCAAGATATCAATCAAGAGTAAATCTAAATAATCAAAGAAATGAAGATTATAAAACAGGGAAATATGCTCTTGCTGGTGGAGTAATAGATCCACTACCAGAAAATGCACCAGAATTCTTACAAGGGTATCACGCATACTACAAAACAGAAAGAGGCTATCATGAAAGAAGTCTAAATTCCAATAATGGTTGGGCAATACAAACTAATACATCTATGATGAATGTAAGATTATTTCACTATTCAAATGAAATCAGAAGTGCAGTAATGATTGTACATGGAGAAAAGGCTCATTCCTATTATATGGGAAAAGATGCCTATCACAATATGATAAAGGATAGTAAATATAAAGATAATAAAGAATTCCTAACAATCCCAGATGCAACGCATACAGATTTATATGATCAAAAGGATAAAATACCTTTCGATAAAATAGAAGAATTTTTAAAAAAATATATGAAATAAAAGGAGATTATAATGAGAAAAAATATAAAAATAACAGAAGGAATTTTTCCAATGCCAGTATTAATGATTGCAACCTATAACGAAGATGGCTCAATCGATGTAATGAATGCTGCCTGGGGAACAATGTATGATAGAGACCAAGTAATTTTAAATTTAACAGAGTCTCATAAAACAGTAAAAAACATTAAAGCACGAAAAGCATTTACAGTATCTATAGCAGATGAAAAAAATGTTATAGCTGCTGACTATTTTGGTATTGTATCTGGAAATAATACAAAAGATAAATTTGAAAAAAGTGGTTTAACTGCAACAAAAAGTGAAAAGGTAGATGCACCTATTATTAATGAATTTCCATTATGCTTAGAATGTGAATTTATAGAATATAATGATTATGGAGTTTTAGGAAAAGTAGTAAACACAACTGCTGATGAAAAAGTTATGAATGGAGATTGCGTAGATATTACCAAAGTATCTGCAATAGCGTTTGATCCATATACTCATGGATACTATAAAGTAGCAGAAAGAGTTGGAGAAGCATTTAAAGATGGAATGAAATTAAAGTAATTGAGAAAAGATAAAATCTTTTCTTTTTTTTACAAAAAAAGAATTAAAAATAATATAAGATAAAAAATAGGAATTATAAAAAAAAGATGTTATAATGAAAATAGAAAATTGAAAATAGGGTGAGAATATGTACTATCAAGATCCACAAGTTACAAAAAAGAGACGAATTATTGCAATTATCGCAATTATTGTAATTATATTTGTTGCATTACTTTTATTCACAGTGAAAAAGATAATAACATTAGAAGATATTATTATAAAAGAAAAACAAGTTGATTTAGACCTAGGAGAGTCTTATACCATTGAATATGAATTATCTCCATCGTCTGTACCAAATCAAGAATTAGTATGGTCAACAGATAATACAAATGCAATATCATTAGATAATGGAACGGTTACTGGAATAAATGCAGGTGCTGCAAACGTATGGGTAAGTTCAAAAAAATATCCAAATATTAGAAAAAAAATATATATAACAGTAGCATCTAGAAAAAGAAGATTTTCTCAAAGATTGGAACGAGAATTTGGATATCAAAGAAAAGATGCTAATGTTTTTGCGTATCAAGGAGATCAATATGTATTTGATTTTAATAATAATTATTTATCATCACAAGATAATGGACTAGATTATTATTACTATTACAAAGAAAACTATATTTTAGGAATAGATGGATATGGAAGTCATATATCAGCAGAATATAGATATGATATAGGAACAGGACATTATAGTTGCAATGGAGATTGTAAAAATATACCAATGCCTACTGCAGCAATGTTAGACTTAATGAATAAATTAAAAGAATATTTAGGTGCAGAATTTACATTAGATGATTTATAAAAAAGAATAGGTGGTGATGCAATGAATTCTAATACAAATCAATTAAGAAAAACAAATAGTATAGCAATGATTTTAGGACTATCAATATTTGGAATTTTATTGTTATCCATCGGATATGCTCAAATTGTATATGATTTAAACGTAAATGGAGATATATCTCTACGTTCACAACAAGGAATAATTATTACAGATGCAAAAGAAATAAGTAAAACAGGAACAAGTCAATCAACTATTTTAAATTATGTAGGAACATTATTAACAAATTACATGAAATTAGATGTTAATAAATCATCATCTATTATTCAAAAAATAAAAGTAGAAAATACAAATAGTGATAACTATCAACTAGTAGAACTATTATATGATACAACCTCATCAATACAAGGACTTGATTTATATACTAATCCTGATATCGTTCCACAAGTATTAACAAAGTCTGAGATTATCTCTACATTTCAAGATGTTTCAGAATCAGAATTATTAGAAATAGGAGATTCCTTAAATGCAGGTGAAACGAAATATGTATATATCAAGTTTCAATATTCAGAAAATATTCAAAACAGCTCAACAAATCCAACGGAAGAACAAACAATTCTAGAAAAAGGAATGATTAATATTCATTTTAAAAAAGTCTTTCCAGTTACCTATATTAGTATAGATAATACAACATATCCAACAACAGTATTAGAAAACGAAGAATTAGAGATTACATTGCCATTAGATGTATATGATTTAAAAATAATGAAATCAGATGGAACAGTACTTCAACAAAATACAGATTATACACTGATAGAACAAGGAAGCAATAAACAATTAATAATTCAAAGCATATCATCCCCAATTACGATTGAAAGATATTTCTCTATAACATATGAATTAAATGGAGGAACAAATGATTCCCAAAACCCAGAAAAATATTTAAAAGATGATGTTATAGATTTAAATGATCCTAGTGGAGATACATCTTTTATCGGATGGTATGAAACAAGTGACTTTTCAGGACAAAAAATAGAAAAAATTGAAAATAGAGAAGAAAATATCACTTTATATGCTAAATGGCAAAGTGCAGGATCAAACTTTGTTGTTCGAATTCAAAACTTAGTGGCAGGACAAGATACAACATCAAAAAATATTATTACCGTACCAAGTGAGGATAGCAGTTGTACGAATACATTTATCTATGATCAAACAAGTGATAATAACTTAAGATATGTAGGCTCAAATCCATGTAACTATGTAAAATTTAATTGTGATAGCAGTGGCAACTGTGAAAATTGGAGAATAATTGGAGTAATGAATGGAATTAGTTCAGAACCTGTGATAAAGTTGGCAAAAGCAGCAATATCCACAACAACGCTAGCATGGGATTCTAATAAAAAGAACACTTGGGATACAGCAAGTATAAATACTTATCTAAACGGAGATTATAAGTCATCTCTAAACTCTTCTACATTAAATTATATTTTAACAACAAAATGGTATATAGGAGGAGTAAATGCAGCATCTACAGCATTACAAGCCTATGAAGAAGAAAAAACGTTAAGTGATAATACCTATTCCATTGGATTATTTTCTCCATCAGACTATGGCCTAGCAACTTCTGGAACAGATAATGCGTCCAGAATAGTATGTACAGAAAATGCACTAAATGGAAATAAAATAACGGCAACCTGTTACAATAATGACTATTTATTCCAAGGATCAGGAGATTATCAGTGGACAATATCAAAAAGAGCAAATAATACAAATCAAGCAATTAGAATTTCAAATGTAGGAAAATCCGTTGCAACGACAACACAATCTGCCTATGATTATAGACCAGTAGTTTATTTAAAAAATAATGTAATTGTAACAGGAGGAAATGGTTCTGCAAATACTCCATTTGAATTATCCGTATCATAAAAGCCCATCTGGGCTTTTTTTAAAAATATAACATAAAACAAAAAGATGTATGTTATAATTATAGAAGAATAAAATAGAGAAGGTGTTGAAATGTATAAAGTAATTAGAAACGAAAAAATAAGTCCAAACTCATATTTGATGGAAGTAATTGCTCCAGAAACAATAAAAAAAGCAATGCCTGGTCAATTTGTAATTGTAATGGCAAAAGAAGACAGTGAAAGAATTCCATTAACCATATATGATTTTGATTTAGAAACAGGAGTTTTATCTTTAATATATCAAGTGATAGGAGCATCAACAGAAGAATTAACAACTATTAAAGAAGAATTATTTGCGGTAGTTGGACCACTTGGAAAGCCAAATGAGATTTGTGCAAATTATGAAGAATTTAAAGGAAAAAGAATCGTATATGTAGCAGGAGGAGTTGGAATTGCTCCCGTATATCCACAAGTTAAATTTTTAAAAAATCATGGCTTTGATGTAGATATCATATATGGATCAAGAGAAAAAGATTTATTATTAATAAGGGATAAAGCAGAATCAGTTGCTAGAAAAGTAAGTTATGCAACGGATGATGGCTCTTACGGAGAAAAAGGATTCGTTACCAGTATTCTAGAAAGAGAAATAGAAAACTATGATATTTGTGTTGCAATAGGACCTGTTATTATGATGAAAAATGTTGCAGAATTAACAAAGAAATATCAATTAAAAACAATTGTAAGTATGAATCCACTAATGGTAGATGGTAGTGGTATGTGTGGAGCATGTAGATGTGAAATTGAAGGAAAACCAAAATTTGCTTGTATTGACGGACCAGAATTTGATGGACATAAAGTTAATTTTGATTTGGCTCTAAAAAGAATGAATATCTATAAAGAAGAAGAAAAAGAAAAATGGGCACAAATGAAAAAAAGATTAGGAAGAGATTAGGAGGAATCATAATGAATGATGAAAAAGTAAAAATGAGAGCACAAGAACCTAATGTGAGAAATAAAAACTTTGAAGAAGTAGAATTAGGTTATACTCATGAAGAAGCAATTCAAGAAGCATCAAGATGTCTACATTGTAAAATTCCAAGATGTGTAGAAGGATGCCCTGTAAACATCATGATTCCAGAATTTATTGCAGCCTTAAAAGAAAATGATATCAAAAAAGCCTATGACATTATAAGTGAAACCTCTTCTTTACCTGCTATATGTGGAAGAGTATGTCCTCAAGAAAAGCAATGTGAAGCAAAATGCGTAAAAGGAATCAAAGGAGATGCAATATCAATTGGTTCTCTAGAAAGATATGTTGCAGATGAAGCAATCAAAAACAACTTTACAACATTAATTAAAGTTCCTAAAAATCATAAAAAAGTAGCAATTATAGGAAGTGGGCCTGCAGGACTAACATGTGCAGGAGATCTAGCAAAAGCAGGATTTGATGTAACAATATTTGAAGTATTACATAAAGCAGGAGGAGTTTTAACATATGGAATACCAGAATTTCGTTTACCAAAAAATATTGTAGAGCAACAAGTAAAAAGTCTAAAAAAATTAGGAGTTAGAGTAAGAACCAATGTGCCAATTGGAAATGCAATTACGATTCCAGAATTACAAGAAGAATATGATGCAATATTTTTAGGAACTGGAGCAGGATTACCAAAATTCATGGGAATTGAAGGAGAAGATGCAAGTGGAGTATTTTCAGCAAACGAAATACTAACAAGAATTAATTTAATGGGAGCCTATAAAGAGGATTCTAAAACACCAATAAAAAAGGCAAAAAAAGCCTATGTCATTGGTGGAGGAAATGTTGCAATGGATGCAGTTAGATCATTAAAACGTTTAGGGCTTGATGCTCACATCATGTATCGAAGAGGAGAAGAGGAACTACCTGCCAGAAAAATGGAAGTAATGCATGCAAAAGAAGAAGGAATCGTGTTTGAATTGTTAAAAAATCCAACTAAAATTTTAACAGATGAAAATAATAATGTAGTTGGAATGGAAATTGTAGATATGGAATTAACAGAACCAGGAGAAGATGGAAGAAGAAAAGTAATAGAAAAAGCAGGATCTAATCATACAATTGATTGTGATATGGTGGTAATGGCACTCGGAACAGGCCCAAATCATGAAGCATTAAAAAGTACAAATATCGTATTAACAGAAAAGAATTTAATAGAAGTAACAAATACAAAAACATCATTAGATAAAGTATTTGCAGGAGGAGATGCTGTAACAGGTGCTGCAACAGTAATACTTGCTATGGAAGCAGGAAAAAAAGCAGCAAAAGAAATTATAGAATATGTAAAGAGTGTAGAATAACGTAAAAAAAATAAAAAAAACTTTACATAAAAATAAAAAGAATGATATATTTAAGTTAAGCAAGATGTAACTTGCTAATAGGATAATAGAAATAATTGAAAGGTGGTGAAAGTATGGCTGCAGGAACAACAGCAGATTTCCAACAAATCGATAGTGTTATTAACACTATGAAAAACTGGTTAGAAGGAGAATATCCAAGTTTAGTAAATAAATTAAAACAATGCATGGATGATCAAATCGCTGCTTCAGGAGAAGGAAAAGCATGGATCGGACAAAAAGCACAAGAATTTATTACAAAAATGGATGAAAATGTTAACCAAAACTTTAACGTTTATTTCAAACAAAGATTAGATGAGATATCTAACAATTTAGTAAATCAATTAAATATTTGGAAAAGTGTTTACCAATAGAAAGTTGGTAATGAGTAGAATTTAGGAGGTGAGACGATGGACGGAGTAAAAATGAACTACGCAGCAATGATGTCATTAAAGACAGAAGTTGCTAATAGAGGTAGAGATATTAATGACGGAATTGTAAACTGGAAAAACAATGTACTTAATGGTTTACAAGGAAATTATGAAGGTAATGCTGCACAAGAATTCGATGCTGCATGTAACCAAGTAACTACTGAAATTAATAATAAAATTGCTGAAATACTTCAAGACATCGATAAAGCAATCGCTGGAGAACAAGCAAGAAACGAAGAAACAGATGCAGCTGCACAACGTGTATCTGGAAGTCTTTAAAAATAAAAAGAAATTACATTGTAATTTCTTATCAAGGTTGGCTATCTCAGGATAGTCTGTCTTGCTAAGAAATTAATGATAGGGAATGAAGAAGGGAGAGATAATTATGGTAGCATATGAACCAGGAGCAAATAATGGATACGAAGTATTTATGGGAGAAGCATATTCGAACAATTATATATTGCATAAATCTAATCAAGTAACAGCACAAGAAAAGATAGCAGAAATCAGCGAAAAAATGAATGATTATATGGAGCATATTAAGGACCTAGTTGAAAGAGTAGAAAATTATGGTAGAGTTTTTACAGTAGCGGAGCAACGCCAAAATATGGATGATGCCTGGATGAAATTATATGATTTTCAATTGGATTTAAATCAAGTTGTGAACCATCCATTACAACAATGGATAGAAAACTATAACTCGAACCTAGATGAAGCAAATGCGGAACAAGCATTGCAAGATGCTTCAAAGTATCATGCCGACGCAGTAAAAAAAGCAGATAATCTACTTCAGCAGTATGATGCTAGGCTTAAAAGTGCTATTAGCAGCTTAAATAGGTGTTATGCAAAATCTCATGCAAATTGTAGTAGACTTGAAAGTAGAGTTAATACTTTAGAGCAAAATGTAGACGATTGTGAAGCGGTTATAGATGATTTCAATAGTAACCAACCAAGAAGAGATGAAACAATCGTTGGCTTCTGTAATACCAATTCAAATGTATGGAGTATTCCAGGAAGACATGGCATAACTGATGTTGTACCAAGTTGGCCAGGTCAATCCCAAAATTGGATATCAACACTTGTAAGTAACTACAAACGACCAGCAGATTCATAGAAATAGAAAAGAAAGGGGATACAGATGTCAACCGCATTAGTAGACTTTAAAGCAGGACAACAAGCAAATGTATTTACTCCAGATTTATCTATTAAAATATCATATATAACAGATTGTACTCAACAATCAATGTCTTTTGGTAAAATAAAGGCGATTGTAGATTATTTAAGTGAAGATATCAAACTATTAAAGTCTAGTTATGAAGCCATTGGATCAAAAGGAACGGTATTTGTATCTAGAGAATCAACTTATGAATTTCAAGATGCTCTAGATTACATATATGATATTATGGAAATATTAAGAGATTTAGAAGAAATAAATCTAAAAGAAATGATTAATGAATATAATACTAATTTAGAAATGGGAAAATCTAAATGGTGTGCTAGAAGAACAAACCAAATTGTAGATGAAATCAATGAACGAAATGATGGAAAAGGAGTAGTAACAGATTGGGAATGGAACGATTCAGATCATGATTCATGGCACTACGTATATACCAAAGTAATAAGGAGAAGCGTGACAGCCCCCGGAACCCTAAAAAAATGGTATGATCAAGATGTAATTAGAGAATTAGAGGCTCCTCCTTTTAATGTAGAAGGATTTGATTCATGGTTAAATGGTTCAATGAAACGCCCAAGTGATACTGGAGAATAAAATGGATGAAAATCCATTTTTTTTTTGAAATAAGGGAAAATAATATTCTTTACAGAATACTTGAAAAAAGATATAATTAAACTAGATTAAAATGAGATAATAATAGCAAGCAAATAGAACAATTCCATGAATGAGAAGGTGTTAAAATGAATAATTCAGATAATTTGATATCATCTGCAAATAAAGATTTACAAGACTACAATTATGATGAGATGTCTAAATACATACAAAATTTTGATGAAGTTATAGATAATTTAGAAGGATATTTTAGAACAATTAATAAAGGAATGAATAATTTAGAATATCGAGTAAGTGATTATTTAGAAAAGACATTTAAAACAAAAGAATTGTATTCCTTAATTAACAAAGCACGAACTTCATTGAATGAATATAGAAACTTTGTCCATGTTCAAAATGAAAAGACAAATGATGCAAATCTAAGAGTAGAAAGAGCAGCATCAGAGGCCGGAGAAGGAAAGGCTCAAACGAGTGAGATTCAACTTCATGAAATTAAAGATGCAGTAGAAGAAAAAGTAGAAAAACAGGTAAAGACATGGAAACAAGAAGAAAAAAATACTCAGCCATCTCAAGAACAAAATACAAAGAAAACCCAGTTAGTGCAAGTAGCGGAAAATGGAAACAACGTTAAAGAAACTATATCTGATGTTGAAACGGGTACTGCTAAAAAGATTGATGTGTCAAATGAAATAAATTTAGTAGAAGATGCAATAAAAGATTCAGAATTAGCAGAAAAAGGGCCAGCAGTAAAGAAAACATTACGCGTCAAAAAAGATGAAGTTGTTGAAAAAGAAGCAGATCCAAAAGCAACAAAAGTAGAAAGATCAGGAGAAAAACCTACAGCAACAAATTATTCAACAACATATGGATCAACAACAACCTTATCAAGTAGCATGGATGGAATCGTTAAATTTTCTGATTCATGGAATGTATTTGATGGAGATTTAGGTACAATGAAGTCATCACGATCATCTCTAAACCACTTTGATAGTGGAAGATCTGGAAAAGTAGCAAATTTTGAAACATCTGGATCAGGGGAAAGTGGAAACACAAATACAAATTCAGGGAAACCTTCTATACTATCTTCTGCAGCAACAAACTTAAGACCTACACTTTCTAATAATACAGGAGGACAAAACGGAATGAACATACCACAAAGCAGACCAAGAGGAGAAACAACCTCTACTGCAGGAATGCTAGCAGGAGGAGGCTTAATGCTTGGAGGAATTGCTGGAGGAGGTTTATTGCTTACGAAAAAAATGGGTTATTATGTTTTTGGCCCTAAAGATTGGAATGACGAAACTCCAACAATGAAAAACGTCATTATAAGAAAAATGGCAAGTGTAGGATTTCGCAAAGAAGATGTAGAACAATTCCAAAGAGCAACTTTTAAAATAAAGAAACAAGAAATAGATGATCATATTAAGTTGATAAAGACAGCAATGAGAAACAATAAAAACATAGAAGAACAATTTATGAAAATGTACAATTTCAGTATATTTGATGGAAAAGACATAGATCCCTATTATTTATTTATCGTAATGATAATAGATGGAGGAGACTCTATAGATGGAACAAACATGTATAATATTATAAATCAATCACTAAGAAACGAAGATGAAGCAAACTTTATTTATACAGGAATTCAAATGGATGATTACATTTATGATGAAGAAGATAACGAGGAAGAAGAATAATGTAAAGGAAAAAATGTTCTAAACTAAAATCTTTACAAGGAGAAAAAAAGTCGATATAATAAAAATATAATGTAAAAATAGGGGAACTCTAAAAAGATAGAGAGGAGTTAAAATATGAGTGAAGGAATGTCAAAACAAGAAGCCGCTGCAGTAAAAGCAACACAAGATACAATAAGTTCATTAACATCATCAGGGATAATGTCAGATGTATTAAGTGGTAATATGGCTGCAGGAAACGATAACTTTGGAGTAACACCAACCAAAACCCAAACGGAATCAACAAAAACAACAGGGAAACCATCTGCAAAAGATGTTGGAAATATGACTATTGGAAATGATATGGCAGATGAAACAATTACAATGGGTAAGAGTGCAGATAGAGGTGGCCCAGGTGATCATGAGGTACAAGCCATAATTGATGAAAAACTAGAACAAAAAAAGCAAAATAAAACTCCAACACAAGTACAAAGAGAAGATAAAGCAAATAATGGTGGAGGATCAGGAAAAAAAGATCTTCAGAATTATAGTTATGAAGAAATAAATATGATTATTCAAGAACTTGAGAAATTGATTGAAGATTTGACAAATGAAGGTGAGGACACAAATCAACAATTCTCAATTTTTGATCAAAGAGTCTACACATACTTTGATGAAAAAAATTCTATCCAAGGAACATTAGATAAATTAGCAGAAGCAATTGAAAAATTAAGACTATACTTAGATTGGTTAAGAAGAAAGAATGAACAAGTAAATTCTGCCGCAAATCAAGCAGCAGCCGTAGCAGCAGGACTAGGAGCATCCGGTGGTGGTGGTGGAGCAGCAGGACTTGGAGCAGCCGGAGCAGGAGCACAAGCACAGGCTCCAGAATCAGCACCAACTTCAGAGCCAGTAACAGAACCGGAAACAGAGCCAGTAACAGAGCCAGAACCTGAAGAAGAAGAAGAGGAAGAATATGATGAATATGATGACTTCGAAGAATACGAATCACCTGAGATTGAAGATCCTGGATTTGATAATCAACCTTATAACGAGCGTGATTTTGATATTGACCGTGGAATCAATAATGACGGCACAAGAAGATTTTCAGACTACGATTATGACGATTACTCTGGATCTGACGGAATAAATACCAACGGAATGAGAAATTGGGATACAGGTGGTGGCTACAATTACGATGACTATGATAGGAATACCGGAGGAGACTATAATAGATTTAGAAATAATAATGATCCTGGATATGATTATGGTGATAATAATAGTGGAAACACTTCTAACTGGGGAGGTGGCGGAGGCTCTTACCCAGGAGGAATTACTGGAGGATCTGGATCAGGCGCTGGATTATCAGGCGGAACTGGTTCATTATCAGATGGCCTAATTGATATCAAAGGTGGAGGATCAACTGATGGTGTTGGAGAAACCACTGGAGGATCATCTGTAGATGGTAAAAACCTTGCAACAAGCTTTGGAGACGTATTAAAGAATGGTGTATCACGACTTGCAAGTGGAATATCTCCAACAAGCAGAACAAATGGACAATCAGGAATCAATCCAGGAGCCCTTGCAGGAATTGGCCTTGCAGCAGGAGGATTAATTGCTGGAGCAGGATTAATTGCTAAGAGTCAATTCTCAACATATACATTTACACCAGAAGATTGGGAAGACTTAGATGAAGAAACACAAAATATTATTTTAGCAGACTTCAGAAAAGTAGGATTCTCAGAAGAAGAAATTAATGTATTTGTAAATTCAACATTCAAGATTAAAGCATCTGAATTAGATGAACATACAAAGAAAATTCAAAAAGTTTATGAAGTAGATGAAAACTTAGAAAATGAATTAGCAGAAATGTATAACTTCAGTTGCTTCGATGAAGATGAAAAAATAGATAACTATTATGTATTCATCATGTTGATTATAGATGGTAAAGATACAATGGATGAAGTTAACTTGTACAATATCTTAAATGTTAACTTAGAAGAAGACGATGTAGACTTCATTTACTCAGGTATTAATATGGAAGAATATATCTATGACGAAGATGAAGAAGAAGAAGAATCTGAAGAAGACGTAGAAATTCAACAAGGAGATTCTGACGGTGAAGATACGGAAGATTGGTTAAAAGATATAGGACTAGATGAATAAAAAAAAATAACATCTCATAATTGAGATGTTATTTTTACGAAAAGAAGGAAATTCCTTCATCTATATATAAGAGGATCTTCACACTTTCAGTGAACCTTCCTCTAACATAATATATGTAAAAATATAAAAATAATTCATAAAAAGAATAAAAAAAATTAAAATATGATAAACTATAAGTAAATGAAAGTTTTAGGTGATAAAAATGGAAATAAAAGAACAAAAAAAGGAACTTGAATCAGTTAAAGAAAAAATTAATCAAATATGGAGGTCACTTTGACCTCGATAAGAAAAAAGAAAAAGTAAAAGAATTACAACAAGAAACAGAAAAGTTGGATTTTTGGAATGATAAAAATAATGCAGAAATAATCATGAAAGAAATGAATGATGAAAAAGATGTAATTGATAAAATAGAGAATATTAAAAATGAAATAGAAAGTAATCTAGAACTATTACAATTATTAGAACAAGAAGAAGATCAAGATATGTTAACAGAAGTAGAAAAAAACATTAATTCTATAAAACAAGAAACTGCTGAAATGGAAGATTTAACTTTCTTGAATGGACCTTATGATAAAAATAACTGTATTTTAGAAATACACCCAGGAGCAGGAGGAACAGAGTCTTGTGACTGGGCAAGTATGCTATATCGTATGTATCAAAGATGGTGTGAAAAAAAGAACTATAAGTTAACAGTACTAGATTATCAAGCAGGGGATGAAGCAGGAATAAAAAGTGTTGCAGTTTTAATCAAAGGATTAAATGCTTATGGATATTTAAAAAATGAAAAAGGTGTACATAGATTAGTACGTCTTTCTCCATTTGATTCAAACAATAGAAGACATACCTCTTTTGCATCCGTTGAAGTAACTCCAGACATGGATAAAGATATTGATATCGAAGTAAACGAAAAGGATTTAAAAATAGATGTTTATCACTCATCAGGTGCTGGAGGACAAAGTGTAAATACAACAGATTCTGCTGTAAGAATTACCCATATTCCAACCAAAATAGTTGTAACTTGTCAAAATGAAAGAAGCCAAATACAGAATAAAGAACAAGCATTAAAAGTATTAAAAAACAAGTTAATGATGATAGAATTAGAAAAGAAAGAAGAAGAATTAAATAAAATTAAAGGAATTCAATCTAATATTGATTTTGGTTCTCAAATACGAAGTTACGTAATGCATCCATATTCTATGGTAAAAGATCATAGAACAAACGTAGAAACCAGTAATGTATCGAAAGTAATGGATGGAGATATAGATTTATTTATAGAAAGTAATTTAAAAAGGAAGATATAAATATGAATATGTTTTCAAAAAATAAAGACATTCATACTATAGTAACAATAAATAATAAGAATAAATGGAAAAGAATAGCCATGTTTGTATTGGGATGCTATTTAATAGCAATAGCATACAATGTTTTTATTGCACCCAATAAACTGGTACCAGGTGGAGTTGGAGGTATTGCTGTATTAGTCAATAATCTAACACATTTTGATAATTCATTCATAATACTAATTGTAAATATCATTTTATTATTATTTAGTTATTTCTTTTTAGGAAGAGAAAAAACAAAATCCAATATATTAGGAACATTGTTATTTCCACTTTTAGTGAAAGTTACTCAATATGCAAATGTCTGGATTCAAATGGATACTTCAAAAGTATTATTATCTGCTATTGTTGGAGGAATTCTACATGGAATTGGTTTAGGTCTAGTATTTAAAGCAGGATTCACAACAGGAGGAACTGATATTCTAAATCAAATCATTTCAAAATATGGAAAAATGAGTCTAGGAAAAAGTATGTTATATAGTGATGGATTAATTGTTGTTTTATCAGGAATCATTTTTGGAATATATAACATGATGTATTCTATTTTAGTACTATATATTATTAGTTTAATATCAGATAGAATTGTACTAGGAATATCAGATAATAAAATGTTCTATATTATTAGTGAAAAAGATGAAGAAATTAAATCCTATATTATTAATAATATGAATCATGGAGTAACCACCTTTCAAGCAAAAGGTGGTATGAGAAAAAATAAAGAAAATATTATTATGACCGTATTACCAACAAAAGATTTCTATGAATTAAAAACAAATATAAAAAGAATAGATGAAGAAGCATTCTTTATTATTACTGATTCCTATGAAGTATTTGGAGGAGAATAGTATGAAAAATATTATAAAAAAGATAAATGAAAAAGATAGAGTAAAAAGAATAATAATTTTATTAATTGCTTTAACTTTAAGCGCTATTGTATACAACTTATTTCTATTACCTCTAAATCTAGTAGTAGGAGGAACTAGTGGTATTGCAACAGTAACCTATCATTTATATCGAATTAATCCCGCACTTATGATTCTTTTATTATCTCTTGCTTGTATTGTTATTAGTTTTATGTATTTAGGGGTAGAGAAGACAATGACAACGATTGCTGCAAGCCTAATTTATCCTCTATTAGTAGAATTAACATCCCCTCTACAAAACTTAGCATCTCAAGAACCAGATAAACTACTATTGGTTCTATTTGCAGGAGTATTAGGAGGAGTATCCAGTGGATTAATCTATAAAACAGGATATAATGGTGGAGGAACAACTGTCATTAGTCAAATCTTATTTGAATACAAAAAGATTTCTATTGCCAAAACATCTTTTGTAATAAGTTCGTTAATAGTAATATTAGGTTCCATCTTCTTTGGAACAACAAATGCTTTATATGCAGTCATTTATTTATATATCAATAATGTCGTTACAGATAAAGTATTATTAGGAATTTCTAATAATAAAGCCTTCTATATTATTACAGATCAAGATGAACAAGTAAAAGAATATATAATTAATTCTTTATCGCATGATGTAACGGTATTTGATGTAAAAGGTGGATTTATGGAACAAAAAAGAAAAGTATTATTAAGTGTAATTCCATCAAGAGAATATTATAGAGTAACGGAAGGAATTAAACAAATAGATCCAGATGTATTCTTTGTTGTTACAGATTCTTACCAAGTAGAAGGTGGAAAATAGTGTTAAATTAGAAAAATAAAGGGAATATCACATGAGTTTCCTTTTTTTGTCGAAAAATATATGATATAATAAAAAGTACTAAGGTGGTGATAAAATAATGGACCTAATTAGAATAAAAAATGTTGAAAAAAAATATAAAAACGGAGTAACTGCCATATATGATTTAAATTTAGCCATAGAAAAAGGATCGTTTGTATTTGTAATTGGTGGATCCGGAAGTGGAAAATCAACATTAATCAAAATGTTATATCGAGAAGAAAAACCTACAAAAGGACAAGTAATTGTAGGAGGATTAGATGTAGCAAAACTAAAAAACAAAAAAGTATACAAACTAAGGAGAAAACTTGGAATTGTTTTTCAAGATTATCGACTTTTACCAAAATTAACCGTATATGAAAATGTAGCATTTGCATTAGAGTGTATTGGTGAAAAAAAAGATGAAATTCGTATAAAAGTATTGAAGGCTCTAGAAGATGTAGGATTAAAAAACAAAGTGCATAGTTATCCTGATCAGTTATCTGGAGGAGAACAACAAAGAGTAGCCATTGCAAGGGCAATTGTAAATGATCCAAAATTATTATTGTGTGATGAGCCAACAGGAAACCTAGATCCAGATAGAAGTATGGAGATTATGAAAGTATTGGATGATATTAATAAATCAAGAGGAACAACTATTATTATGGCAACCCATGATAAAGACATTGTAAACAGAATGAAAAAACAAGTTATTACATTAAAAGATGGGCACTTAGTAAATTATAAACAGAAAGGAAAGTATGATAATGAAGCCATTTAGAATGTTAATCCGAAGCATTAGAGATGCTTTTAAAAGTGTAATTCGAAACTTCAGTCTTTCCCTAGCCTCAATTTCTTGTATAACAATAACCTTAATTATCGTAGCAATTGCAGTTATTGCATCATTAAATGTTCAAAACTTTACTAAAGTAATTGAAAAAGATATGACTATCGTTGTATTTTTAGACAGTGATGCATCAGAAGAAGATGCAGATGAAGTAGAAAACCAGATTAAAAAAATTAGTAATGTTAGTGAATATACATTTCAAACAAAACAAGAAGTAAAAGAAAGAATGCAAGAAGAATCAGAAGTGTTCAATACAGTACTTGAAAATTTTGATGATGAAGATAGTCCACTAAAAGATACATTCCAAGTAAAAGTAAAGAAAATAGAAGATATTAAAGATACTGCTCAAAAAATAGAAAAAATTAAAAATGTAGCAGTAGTTCGATATGGAGAAGGAATGGTAGATAAAATGGTAACAGCCTTTTCTTCTATTGAAAAAGTAACATATGGAATAGTAGTAGCATTAATTTTAGTAACTATTTTCTTAATTGTTAATACTATAAAACTAACGATATCTGCAAGAAAAAAAGAGATTGGGATTATGAGATTAGTAGGAGCAAGCAATTTTACAATAAAAACACCATTTATTGTAGAAGGAATGATTCTAGGAATGTTTGGTTCCATTGTTCCAATACTCATAACTACTTATGGTTATGTAGCATTTTATAATCATTTTAATGGTTATTTGTACTCTGAATTAATAAAATTAATATTACCAGAACCATTTATATATCAAGTATCACTAATTGTACTAGGAGTTGGTATTATAGTTGGTATGATAGGAAGTTCTGGTGCTGTAAGAAAGTATTTAAAAGTATGAGAAAAAAAATAATAGGATTGTTTCTAATAGCTCTTATTGGAATAGCGGGAATTCTACCACAAGAAGTAGGGGCAACAACACTAAGAGAATATGAAGAAGCATTAGAAAAATATAAAAATGAATTAGATAGTACAAATTACCAAATAAATGCAAATAGAAAAGAACTAGAAGAAATACAAGCAAAGATTGCAGCAATTGATACGCAAATACAAGATGCCATTGCAGAGGTAGAAAGATTAGAAGAAGAAATAGAAAAAAACAATCAAGAAATCGAAAAGAAAAAAGAAGAATCTAAAAGATTAATGGAATATTATCAAATATCAAACGGAGATAATATATACTTAGAATATGCATTTGGAGCAAGTGATATTACAGATATGATTTATCGTTTATCAATTGTAGAACAATTAACAGATTATAATGATAGAGTGATGAAAGAGTTAAAAGAATTGATAAAAAGGAATCAAGAAAAACAAAAAGAACTAGAAGAAAAACAAGTAGAATTAAAAAAACTAAAAGAGCAGATGAATGCCGAAGCAAAAAAAGTACAAGGTAATATTTCCAGTA
The DNA here is from genome assembly GCA_946623125.1 of uncultured Caryophanales bacterium. Classification (GTDB taxonomy): domain Bacteria; phylum Bacillota_I; class Bacilli_A; order RF39; family UBA660; genus UBA3789. Next base: position 28,414 of record CAMOQR010000005.1, read on the forward strand.
TGGAAGGAACAGTTCCAAACCTACAAGGACAATTAGATACATATCAACAAAAAGTAAATTATTATAAAAGAGTAGGATGTGAACCAGATGATGTAATTGGAAGAGATTGTGCAAAAGAAAATAATGCCGATGGATTTGTCTTTCCACTAAATGGGTACTTTTGGACATCTACTGGTTTCTACTGGAATGGATATAGTGGACATAAAGGATTAGACTTTGCCCAAGGATGTGGAAATGTTGTAAAAGCAGTGGCAAATGGAAAAGTTTATTATGTTGGAAGTAACAAAGATATCTATGGAGCAAAGATGATCTTAATTGTACATAATTATAATGGAAGAAAAGTATTCTCACAATATACCCACTTATCAGGTTATGCTGTAAGTGAAAATGACAATGTAACAGCAGGACAGGTAATTGGATATGTTGGAACAACAGGATGGTCAACAGGATGCCACTTACACCTTGAAATGTCAGTCGATGTAGGTTGGGATTATAATAGACCAGGAAATTACTGGAACTATGTTCAATATATTGTAAGTCCATACAATTATATTCCAAGAAGATAAAACAAGGAGAAAGACTCCTTGTTTTCTTATATAAAAAATGATAAAATAAGCCTAATTGTAATATCAACAGAAAGGGGAATCATTATGTTTGAATTAGTATCAAAATATAAACCAAATGGAGATCAACCAGAAGCCATTAAACAACTAGTAGAAGGAATCAAAAACGGAACAAAAGAACAAGTATTATTAGGAGCAACTGGAACAGGTAAAACATTTACGATTGCAAATGTAATTAAAGAAGTTAATAAACCTACATTAGTACTTGCTCATAACAAAACTTTAGCAGGTCAATTATATGGAGAGTTAAAAGAATTATTTCCCAATAACAGAGTAGAATACTTTGTTTCTTATTATGATTACTATCAACCAGAGGCTTATGTTCCATCAACTGACACATACATTGAAAAAGACTCCTCTATTAATGATGAAATTGATGAATTGCGTCACGCCGCAACATCTGCTTTAATTAGTAGAAGAGATGTCATTGTAGTAGCCAGTGTATCATGTATCTATGGTATAGGTGAAGTGGATGAATATAAAAGCAAAATGTTAACACTTTCTGTTGGGGAAAAACAAGAAAGAAATAAAGTATTAACAAAATTAGTGGAAATGTTATATGAAAGAAATGATCTTGATTTCAAAAGAGGAACTTTTCGAGCAAGAGGAGATACACTAGAAATAATACCAGCCAATCAAAATACTCAAGGTTATCGAATCGAGTTTTTTGATGATGAAATTGAAAGAATATCAGAGATTGATTCTTTAACAGGAAAAGTAATTAATAATCTTAAAAACGTATCTATTTTTCCAGCAAGTCATTTCGTCGTAAGTGATATAAAACTACAAGAGGCCATTGAAAGAATCAAAAAAGAATTAAAAGAACGTTTAGAAGTATTAAAACGTGAAAATAAACTATTAGCAGCAGAGAGACTAGAACAAAGAACAAATTATGATTTAGAAATGCTACAAGAAACAGGATTTTGTTCTGGAATAGAAAACTATTCTGCCCCAATGGCAGGAAGAAAACCAGGAGAAACCCCAACAACTCTAATGGATTTTTTTCCTAAAGACTTTTTATTAGTAGTAGATGAGTCCCACGTTACTCTTCCTCAAGTAAGAGGAATGTACAATGGAGATAGGGCAAGAAAAGAAAACCTTGTAGAATATGGTTTTAGATTACCAAGCGCCTTAGACAATAGACCGTTAAAATATGATGAATTTGAAAAAAAGATTAACCAAGCAATCTATGTATCTGCAACACCAGGTGATATAGAACTACAACATACCAATGGAAAATTTATTGAACAAATCATTAGACCAACAGGACTACTAGATCCAACGATAGAAGTTAGAAAAACAGAAGGACAAATTGATGATTTAGTAGGAGAGATAAATGACAGAATCGAAAAAAATGAAAGAGTACTAGTCACAACATTAACAATCAGAATGGCAGAAGAATTAACAAATTATTTAAAAGAACTAGATATTAAAGTAGCCTATCTTCATAGTGAGGTAAAAACCCTAGAAAGAATGCAAATTATTCATGATGTCCGTACTAAAAAATATGATGTACTAGTAGGAATTAACTTATTAAGAGAAGGACTAGATATACCAGAGGTATCCTTAATTGCTATATTAGATGCCGATAAAGAAGGATTCTTAAGAAGTACAAGAAGTCTAATTCAAACAATAGGTAGATGTGCGAGAAATGCAAATGGACATGTTATTTTATATGGAGATAAAATAACAGACTCTATGCAAGAAGCAATGGACGAAACCAATAGACGTAGAAAAATACAAGAAGCATATAATAAAGAGCATAATATAATTCCACAAACAATACAAAAAGAAATAAGAGAAGTCATTACAAATACTGATGAAAAAGGAAATAAAAAAGAAAAGAAGAAAATGACGAAGAAGGAACTAGCAATCACAATGGATAATATTGAACAAGAAATGAGAGAGGCTGCAAGAAATTTAGATTTCGAAAGAGCTATGGAACTAAGAGATATATTATTTGAAATGAAGAGCAATTAAATGAAAAAGTATAAAAAAATATATATAGAAATCACAAATATTTGTAATCTAAATTGTTCCTTTTGTAAAAAAAGCATTCGAAAAAAAGAATACATGTCTCTTGATTTATTCGAAACAATATTAAAAAAAATTAAAGATTATACTGATTATATTTATCTTCATGTACAAGGAGAACCTCTCCTTCATCCAAATATAATAGAAATGATACATCTAGCAGAAAAATATAATTTAAAAGTAAATCTAACAACAAACGGAACACTTATTAATAAAACAGCAAAAGAATTATCAAAATGCAAGAATCTAAAAAAGATAAATTTTTCCCTTCATTCTGAAAATAAAAAAGATAATTATTTGGAAGAAATATTTGATCAAGTAAAATTGTTTTCAAAAGATACTACCATTATATATCGATTATGGACATTAGCGGGAAAAGAACTTGATCAAAAATCAACAGATATTGTGAATAAAATGAAAAATTATTATCAATTATCACCAGAAACAGTGGAAAAAATAAAAACAGAAAGCAATATTAAAATTTCTTCCACAATATATGTGGATAAAGATATGAAGTTTGACTGGCCAGAAATAACAAATGATAAATCTTTAGGATATTGTTATGCCTTAAAGACACAAATTGCAATCCTAGTAGATGGAACAGTAGTTCCTTGTTGTCTAGATTCAGATGGCATAATAAACCTTGGAAATATAAAAGAAGAATCAATAGAAGAAATTATATCATCAGAAAGATATCAAAAATTAAAAAAATCATTTCAAGATAGAAAACCATCTGAAAAACTTTGCCAATCCTGTACTTATAAAAACAGAATTGACAAATTTTTACAAGAAAAAAACAAATAAAAAGAATGAATTAACAAAATATGTTAAAATAGAATTAGCAAAGGTAGTGAAGAAAATGAGATGTCCAGTATGTGCAACAGAAAATGATAATTCCTTAACATATTGTATAAATTGTGGAAGCCCACTAACTCAAAATACAAATGTCGAACCAACAACCACAACAGTAAAAAGAAAACATAAAAGAAAAAAATTAAGTCAAAAGTCAATTCTTTTAATACTGATATTTGGTCCATCTGCAGTCCTATTAGTATTCATCTTTTTATTATTAATCATATTAGGCTTATTAGGATAAAATCTAGAAATAGATTTTTTTTCTTTGGAATAAAAGTATTTTTAAGAAGAAATATGATATAATATGAAACAGGTGATTTTATGGATAAAATAGTAATAAAAGGTGCACGAGAGAATAATTTAAAAAATATTAATATTGAACTACCTAAAAATAAATTAATTGTAATGACGGGTTTATCTGGGAGTGGAAAGTCTTCTTTAGCATTCGATACCATATATGCTGAAGGACAAAGAAGATATGTAGAAAGTTTATCTGCATATGCAAGACAATTCTTAGGAGGAACAGAAAAACCAGACGTAGATTCCATAGAAGGATTATCTCCTGCAATATCAATTGATCAAAAAACAACCAATAATAATCCAAGATCAACTGTTGGAACGGTAACAGAAATCTATGATTATCTAAGGCTTGTTTTTGCTAGATGTGGAATTCCAATGTGTCCAAATCATAATATTCCAATTACCTCACAAAGTGTAGAAGAAATGGTAAATAAATTAATGGAATATACTCCTGGTACTAAGATGATTATTTTATCACCAGTTGCTCATGGAGAAAAAGGAACACATAAAGACTTATTAGAGGATCTTAGAAAAGAAGGATATGTAAGAGTAAGAATTAATGGCGAAATGTATGATTTAAGTGAAGATATTACTCTAGAGAAAAACAAAAAAGATGATATTGCTGTAGTAATAGATCGATTAGTTTTAAAAGAAGAATCTAGATCAAGATTATTTGAAGCATTAGAGTCTGCAACAAAATTATCTGGTGGGAAAGTAGTTATTGAAATATTAGGAGATGAAGCAAAAGAACTAGTCTTTTCAGAATCCTTTGCTTGTCCTTATTGTGAATTTTCATTACCAGAATTAGAACCAAGATTATTCAGTTTCAATGCACCATATGGAGCATGTGATGATTGTAAAGGATTAGGAGTAAAACTTCAAATAGATGAGGAATTACTAATACCAGATGATACAAAGTCTATAGAAGAAGGTTGTATTAAGACATTAACTGATGATCCAGAAGGAATGGACTATAAAAAACTAGAATGCCTATGTAAACACTATAAGATAAAAATGAATGTTCCATGGAAAAAATTAAAAAGAAAAGAACAAGAATACATTTTATATGGATCAGATGAAATCATTCATTTTAATTACTCATCAAAAAGTGGAAATAAATATAATAAAAATGAATTCTATGAAGGAATTATTAATAACTTAGAAAGAAGATATATGGAAACATCTTCAGAATGGGTTAGAGTATGGCTTGAAAACTACATGGTAGAGCATACCTGTGATACTTGTCATGGGGCTAGATTAAAAGATGATGTTTTATCTGTAAAATTAGGTGGAAAAAATATTTTTGAAGTAACAGAAATGTCTATTAAGAATTTAATTCCATTTTTTGAAAACTTAAAATTATCAGAGGAAAAAAGAGAAATTGCTAAATTAGTAATCAAAGAAATATTAGATCGACTAAACTTCTTATCCAATGTTGGACTAGAGTATTTAACATTAAGTAGAAATGCGGGAACGCTATCTGGAGGAGAGGCACAAAGAATACGTCTTGCAACCCAAATAGGTTCACATTTAACAGGAGTGTTATATGTATTAGATGAACCAAGTATAGGACTTCACCAAAGAGACAATGATCGTTTAATTAAGTCAATGCTTGATATGAGAGATTTAGGAAATACATTAATTGTCGTAGAACACGATACGGATACGATGTTAGCAAGTGATTATTTAGTAGATATAGGACCAGGCGCAGGAGATTCAGGTGGGTATGTAGTTGCAGAAGGAACGCCTGAAGAAGTCATGAAAAATGAAAAAAGTATAACCGGGCAATACTTAAGTGGAAAGAAATGTATTGAAGTTCCAAAAACAAGAAGAAAAGGCAATAAAAAATATTTAAAAATAAAGGGAGCCAAAGAACATAATTTGAAAAATATTGATGTTGATATTCCTCTTGGAACTTTAACGGTAGTAACTGGAGTATCAGGAAGTGGAAAATCTACGTTAATTAATGAAATATTATCAAAGGCAGTATATCAAAAAATATACAAATCAAAGGAAAAGCCAGGAAAACACGATAAAATACTAGGAATAGAAAACCTAGATAAAGTAGTTGCTATTTCACAAAACCCAATTGGAAGAACACCTAGATCTAACCCTGCAACCTATACAGGGGTATTTGATGATATAAGAGATTTATTCACAACTACAAAAGAAGCAAAGATGTATGGCTTTGAAAAAAATCGCTTCTCGTTCAATGTTAAAGGTGGAAGATGTGAAGCCTGTAGAGGAGATGGAGTTAAAAAGATAGAGATGCATTTCTTACCAGATGTATATGTACCTTGTGAAGTATGCCATGGTACTCGTTATAATACAGAAACTCTAAACATAAAATATAAAGGCAAAAACATTGCAGAAGTATTAGATATGAGAGTAACGGAAGCATTAGAATTCTTTGAAAACGTTCCAAAAATCAAAAGAAAACTACAAGTAATAGAAGATGTGGGATTAGGATATATTAAACTTGGTCAAAGTGCACCAACCCTATCAGGAGGAGAAGCAGAAAGAGTAAAACTAGCAAAAGAATTACAAAAACAAGCAACAGGAAAGACTCTATATATCTTAGATGAACCAACTACAGGACTACATACAGATGATATTAAACGCTTACTTGCAATTTTACAGAAAATAGTGGATAATAAAGATACTGTAGTAGTGATTGAACATAACCTAGATGTTATAAAAGTAGCAGATTACATCATTGATTTAGGACCAGAAGGAGGAGATGGTGGAGGAACAATAGTTGCCACAGGAACTCCAGAAGAAGTTGCAAAAGTGAGGGAATCCTACACAGGACAATTTTTGAAAAAAATATTATAGAGGCGATGAAATGCAACTAATTATTACAAAGAAAAATAAAACAAGAATCAATCATTTTATTGATTGGATATTATATATGGCTGGTTACACGATTGTTTTAATCCTTGTAACCAGTTTATTTCATTCTATTGTAATTGATAATAATCATTTAATACTATGGTCAATTATTACAGAATTAATTATTTATGCACTAAACAAAACAGTAAAACCAATTTTAGTAACTCTAACAATTCCAATTACTGGACTAACTTTAGGACTATTTTATCCATTTATAAATGTATTTATTTTAAAATTAGTAGACTGGTTATTAGGAATCCATTTTGAAATAAAGAATATCTATATTGCATTTTTTGCAGCAATATTAATATCTATTATGAATTTTATAATGGAAAAAATTATTAAAAAAATAATTGATAAGGTAAAGAAAAATGGATAGTGTTTTATTTCAATTTGGATGGATCCAAATAAGATGGTATTCTTTTTTGATTCTACTTGCAGTCATTATAGCAAGTTTTATCATTCAAAAAGAAGCAAAAAAAAAGGGAATGACCCAAGACAATTTATTGGATATTATTTTCTATGTTATGATAATTGGAATATTAGGGGCAAGAATTTATTACGTTATCTTTAATTTAGATTACTATGGACAATATCCCCTAGAAATAATAAAAATATGGAATGGCGGATTAGCCATACATGGTGGTTTAATTGCATCCCTTATTTTTTTGACAATATATACAAGAAAGAAAAATATCAATTTATTATTATTACTAGATATTATAGTAGTAGGATTAATTTTAGCACAATCCATTGGAAGATGGGGAAACTTCTTTAATGGGGAAGCCTATGGAAGAGAAGTTACAAAACAGTTTCTAGAAAATCTTCATATACCAAACTTTATCATAAAAGGAATGTATATAGAAGGATCCTATAGAGAACCAACATTTTTATATGAATCTATTCTTTCTTTAATAGGCTTTATTGTATTAATATCAATCAGAAAAATAAAAAAATTAAAAACAGGAATGCTTACAAGTATTTATTTGTTATGGTATGGAATATCAAGATTAATAATAGAAAGCCTTCGATCAGATTCTCTAATGCTTGGACCAATAAAAATAGCCCAATTAGTATCAGGAATAAGTATAATATGTGGAATTGGTTTGTTTTTCTATAGTATTAAAAATCAAAAAGATTATGAAAAGGATAAATTGTACTTAAAATAAGGAGGAAGCCTATGTATAAAAAAGTATTAGTATTTGGAGGAGGAACAGGAATTTCCTATTTATTGAAAGGATTAAAAGATTTCCCAGTAGATATAACAGCCGTTATAACAGTATCAGATAATGGTAGATCAACGGGAAAACTAAGAGAAGAATTTCATACTCCAGCCGTAGGAGATATTCGTAAAGTTATTACGAATTTATCTCAAATAGATGAACCAATCAAAGAAATGATGTCATATCGCTTTAAAACATCAAGTGATTTAGATGGGCATGCAGTTGGGAATTTAATATTAACTGCCATGTTAGACATTACAGGATCATTAAAAGATTCCATTGCTCATTTAAGTAAAATTCTAGATGTAAGACATACCGTATTACCTATCTCAGAAGATTCGGATTTAACACTAATGGGTCTAGATAAAGATGGAAATATTATTGAGGGAGAAGAACAAATAACACAAGCACATCGTCAATTTGAAAAAATATTTTACAAAAATGAACCGAAAGTAACAAAGGAAGTTCTTTCTGCCATAAAAAAAGCAGATCTAATTATATTTAGTATGGGAAGCCTATATACAAGTATCTTACCTAATATTATTTGTCAACAAGTAAAAGATGCGATACAAGAAACAAAAGCTCCAATCATGTACTTATGTAATATCGTAACACAACCAGGAGAGACAGATAATTTTACAGTAGGAGATCATGTAAAACTTCTAAATCGTTATCTTGAAGGAAGAAAAGTAGATGTGGTTGTTGCAAATAGTAAACCAATTGGTGAAAAAATGGCAAAAAAATATGAAAGTGAAGAGCAAAAAGATCCGGTTTTAATTGATAAAGAGGAATTAGAAAAAATAGGAGTAGAACTAATTGCTGACGATTTATTAACAATAGATGATAACACACTAAAACATGATAGTCTAAAATTAAGTTCCTTAATATTCTCTTATTTAATGAGAAAATAAAATGTCATTTACCGTAAAAGTAAAAGAAGAAATTTCTACACAAAACAATACAAAATCGGAAATGCTTGCAGAACTATCAGCCTATATAAAAAATAATGGAAATATAGAAGACGATAAAATAACTCTAACAACAGAAAATCACTTCATAGTAGAAAGAGTCATAAAAGGATTAATGGATTTATTTCAAATCCATGCAAAAGAAGAAGTAATAGAAAATATGAATTTCAGTAAAAAAGCCTTATACCAAATAACAATTACTGAAAAAATAACGGAATTATATAAAAATCTAGGAATAATAGATGAAAATGGAAAAAAACTAGATATTGTTCCAAATTATATAGTTGGAGCAAATGAAGAGATAAGATCATATATACGAGGGGCTTTCTTAGCAAATGGAAGTATAAATGATCCACAAAAATCAAGATATCATTTAGAAATATTAGTATTTCAAGCAGATGAGGCAGTATTTGTTCAAAAACTCCTAAATATATTTGAATTAAATGCTAAAATATTAAGTCGAGAAAAAGGCTATATGATATATATAAAAGAAGCTGAAAAAATAAGTGACTTTTTAAAAATATTGGGAGCAAATAATGCTGTGTTATACTTTGAAAATGTAAGAATCTATAGAGAACAAAAGAATAAAACAAATCGATTAAATAATTGTGAACAAGCAAATATGGATAAAGTATTTGAAACAGCAAATCTTCAATTAAAACAAATTGAAATCATAGAAAAAAATGATGGAGTAATGTTATTAGATGAAAAAACAAAAGTAGCATTAGATTACAGAAAAAAATATCCAGAAGCATCCCTAAAAGAACTTGCTGAAATTATCTCTATCGAAACAGGAAAACCATTAACAAAATCTGGCCTAAATCATAGACTAAGAAAAATTAAAGAATTAGCCAGCCGATTTGAAAATAATAAAACTTCATAAAAGATGAAGTTTTTTTGTTCTTAAAATTTGTAAAAATCATAAAATATGATATACTTAATAAGAATAGAGGGAGTGATACAATGATTGAAAAAATAGAATTAACGATTAATAATCGTAAATATAAATATGATAAAGGGGTAACAATAGAAGAAATCCTAATGGAACGAGAAACAAATACAAAATATCCAGTATTAATTGCAAGAATAAATAACAGATTAAAAGAACTATCAACTCAAATTAAACAATCTTGTGAAATTGAATTATTAGATTTGACCACTCCAGAAGGAAATAGAGTTCATATAAATGGATTAATTCTAATACTTTTATATGCTTTAAATATACTATATGATAACAATGGAAAAATTACAGTAGAACATTCCCTTGATAAAGGTATTTATATAAAGACAAAATTTAAATTAACAGAAGAAAAATTAAAAAAGATTAAAGAAGTGATGAAAGAAATCATCAATAAAGATCTACCAATTACGAAATTAGCAATTGATCGATTAGAAGCAATGAAATACTATGAAGAAATAGATGAAAAAACAAAAGCAGGAGTATTAAAATATAATACTGATAATTATATTACTCTATATAGACTTGGAAATGTATATGATTACTTCTATAGTCTAATGCCAACATCTACGAAAAAAGTAAAAGATTTTGATCTAACTTATCTAAATGAAAATAGTTTTGTATTGAGATTTCCAACAGTATTTATAAATGATAGAATAAAAAAATATGAACATCATCAACACATGTTTGATGTGTTTGCGGAATATAAAGAATGGGCAAATTTAATCGGTGTTTCAAATTCAGTTGACCTAAATAGAGTAGTATCAACTGGAAAAGTAAGTGATTTAATAAAAATAGATGAGACACTTCAAAGCAACAGACTATTAAAAGTAGCGAAAGAGATAAACCGGAAAAAATCAAATATTAAAGTAATCCTAATGGCAGGACCATCATCATCAGGAAAAACAACAACGTCAAGAAAATTATGTATGTATTTAAAAAGCTTTGGACTTCATCCAATTGCAGTTGGAATGGATGATTATTTTGTAGAAAGAGAAGATACTCCAAAAGATGAGAATGGAAATTATGACTTTGAATGCTTAGAAGCAATCGATATCAAACTTTTTGATAAACAAATCTCTAAACTACTAGCAGGAGAAGAAGTTCTTGTACCAACATATAACTTTGGCCTTGGTAAAAAAGAATATAATCATACAATGAAACTTGAAAAAAATGATGTTTTAATCATTGAAGGAATTCATGCACTAGACACAAAGATATTAATGAATATTCCAAGAGAAAAGAAGTTTAAAATTTATATTTCCCCATTAACAGGATTATTAATGGATGCTCATAATAGATTTTCAACAACGGATAATCGTCTGTTAAGAAGAATTGTAAGAGATAATAGAACAAGAAACTATAAAGTAGAAGATACTTTAAAACAATGGGCAAGCGTAAGAGAAGGAGAAGAAAAATATATATTTCCTTTCCAAGATGATGCCGATGAAACAATTAATTCAGCAGCAATCTATGAAATTGGAGTATTAAAAACATATGTAGAACCATTACTATATTCTGTTGATAATAACTCAATTTATTATGAAGAAGCAAAAAGATTAATTAATTTTTTAAGATTATTTTTACCAATACCATCAGAGGCTATTCCAGAAGATGCTGTAATAAGAGAATTTATTGGAGGAAGTTATTTCCATGAATAAAATATCCACAAAAATTGTGGATATTTTATTTTTATTCTCCTAATAATTTACATTTATAATCATATAAAAAATTATTAACTGTATCTATATTATATATATGTTCTTTAAAACAAAATCTTATTATCAAATCAAATGTAGTATTCATAGGTAAGGAATAAGATGCGCTAGAAAGTAAATCTACAAATTCTTCTTCCATTAATTCTAATGCTAACCCTAGTAATATGATTGTTTCCTTAGAAGGATGATAATCTTTATTACTTCTAATCTTACTAAATAATCTTCTATCTATATTGACCTTATTATAAACATCAGAATCTTTTAATTTTTTTTCATCGATAAGTTTAAATAATTTTGTTTGAAAAGTGTTTTCATCCATATTGCTATTTATAAACTCATTTATACTACTAGAAGCACAACAATCATATGTCACACCAAATTTTGCACTTTTAAAAAATGATTTTTCTTGCTCTATAGGTTTTAAATAATTATCTAAATAGAGTTTTAATTTCTTTTTTATATTCATAAATGTCCCCTTTCAAGCGACCAATTTAACTAATTAATTCGATACTATTATATCAGAAAAGGAGATGAAAAAAATGAAAAAAGAAAAGAAATTAGATGTTGTCTTTATTCTAGACAGAAGTGGATCTATGTCAAATCAATGTGAAAATACGATAAGTAGTTTTAATGAATATTTAGAAAGGGAGAAGAAAAATAAGTATAAAACTTATATAACTACAGTACTATTTAGTGATAATTATAATATTATACATAATAGAGTTAATGTTACTAAAGTAAATAAACTAACAGAAGAAGATTACTATGTAAATGGTTGTACTGCATTATATGATGCATTAGGTAATACAATTCACAATATGGAGAAAAAAGATACTGATAAAGTGTTATTCATAATTATTACTGATGGTTATGAAAATGCTTCTCGCAAATATAACAGGGATGATATAAAGAAACTAATAAAAAAACACAATGATTATGAATTTGTCTACATAGGTGCAGATATTGATTCATATGCTGCAGGTAATGATATAGGAATACGTAGTAGTAATATAGCAAACTTTAGAAAAGATAAAAAAGGTACGGCTAAAGTATTTAGAGCTGTTGAATGCTTCGAAGGATCTATGATGGAAGAATCTATGAATATGTCTAATTGGAAACAAGAATTAGACGACTATATTAAAGAAAATGGACAATAATTCCATTTTTTTTTATGTAAAATACTTTTTTTAATGTATAATAATAATTAATAGGAGATGATAAAAATGATAAAAGTTGCAATAAATGGATTTGGAAGAATTGGAAGATTATGTTTTCGTTTGATGGAAGAAAATAGTGAGTTTGAAGTAGTTGCCATCAATGATTTAACAGATGCTGATCAACTTGCTTATTTACTAAAATATGATACAAATCACAGAAATTACAGAATCGATGAAATTAGAGCAGAAGGAGATTATATTGTAGTTGGAAATAGACAAGTAAGAGTATATGCTGAAAAAGACCCTGCAATGTTACCATGGAAAGATTTAGACATTGATGTAGTATTTGAATGTACCGGATTATTTACATCAGAAGAAAAAGCAATGGCACATATTAATGCAGGAGCAAAGCATGTAATAATTTCTGCACCAGCAAAAGGAGATATTAAAACAATCGTTTACAATGTTAACCATGAAATATTAACAGGAGATGAAAGAATAATATCTGCTGCAAGCTGTACAACAAACTGTTTAGCACCAGTTGTTGATGTATTAGATAAAGAATTTGGTATTAAAAAAGGATACATGACAACAGTTCATGCATATACAAATGATCAAGCATCACTAGATATTGCACATAAGAAAGGACATTTGGCTCGTCGTGGACGTGCATGCGCTGCAAATATCGTACCAGCATCCACAGGAGCAGCATCTGCAATTGGATTAGTTTGTCCAAACTTAGCAGGAAAATTAGATGGAACAGCAATGCGTGTACCAGTTCCAACAGGATCAGTTATTGATTTAACATTGGAATTAGGAAGAAATACTACTAAGGAAGAAATAAATGAAGTGTTAAAGAATCATACAAATGAAACATTAGAATACACAGAAGATCCAATTGTATCAAGTGATGTAATTGGAAGAAGATGTGGTTCACTAGTAGATGCTTTATCTACAAATGTATTAGAAGTAGATGGACAACAATTAGTAAAAGTAGTATCTTGGTATGATAATGAAATGTCATATACTGCGCAAATGGTAAGAACAGCAAAATACTTAATGACAAAATAAAAGGGATAATTCCCTTTTTTTAATTTGAAAAAAATGATATACTTTTGATAGATAGGAGAAATAGTATGAAAAGGGTAGAAAATTTAGATTTAGATCATAAGAAAGTAATTATTAGATGTGACTTTAATGTTCCAATGAAAGATGGAAAAATAACAGATAACACAAGAATTGTAGGAGCACTTGATACTATTAATTATTGTATCAATCACAATTGTAAAGTTATATTGTTATCACATCTAGGTAGAGTAAAAGAAGAAAGTGACTTAGCAAAAAACGATTTATCTCCAGTAGCAAAAGAATTATCAAAATTGCTAAAAAAAGACATTTTATTTAGTGAAAAAACAAGAGGAGAGGAACTTGAGGCAGTAATCGACAGTATGGAAGATCAAGATGTGTTATTAATTCAAAATACAAGATATGAAGATTTAGATGGTAAAAAAGAAAGCAGTAATGATCCAGAATTAGGAAAATATTGGGCATCTTTAGGAGATGTATTTATAAATGATGCATTTGGAACAATCCATAGAGCCCATGCTTCAAATGTTGGAATAGCAACCCATCTAGAATCTGCCATTGGATTTTTAATAGAAAAAGAACTTGATGCATTATCAGAACTAGATAATCCAGAAAGACCATTTATTGTAATACTAGGAGGAGCAAAAGTTTCTGATAAAATTGGAGTAATTGAAAACCTAGTAACAAAGGCAGATAAGATTTTAATTGGTGGAGGGATGGCATTTACATTCTTAAAAGCACAGAAAAAAGAAATAGGAAGATCTCTATTAGATGAAGAAAACATAGAATTCTGCGAAAAAATATTAGCAAATTATCCAGAAAAAATACTTCTTCCAAAAGATGTTGCTGTAACAAATGAATATACAAACGATGAAGATTATCGAATTAAAAAAATAGAAGATATAACACCACTTGAGATGGGATTAGATATTGGACCAGAAACAATTCAAGAATATGAAGAAGTAATTCAAAAAGCAGGAATTATTGTTTGGAATGGACCACTAGGAGTATATGAATTTGATAAATACAAAAAAGGAACAGATGAACTATTAGAATTTATAGTTAATAATAATAAAAAAGCAATTCTTGGCGGTGGAGATATTGTGGCTGCTGCATCCCAAGCAGGATACAAAGATAAAGTATTCCACGCATCAACTGGAGGAGGAGCAACTTTAGAATATTTGGAAGGTAAAAAGTTACCAGGTTTAGAAGCAATAAAGTAGGTGAGAAAATTGAGTACAAGACTCATACCAATAGATCCTAACAATTTAAATCATATTCAGTTAATGGATGAATTTGAAAAGAAAGAAGATATAAGTACTCCAATAGGAACGTATTCAAAAGTAAAAAAAGAAGAAAATGATTCTAGTAACGATATTAGTATTGAATTAGTATTAGAAGAGAAAAAAAAAGTTCAAGATATTTGTCATTTACAAGGTTTTAAAGATATTAAACAATGCAGCATTTCTCTAACATCGAAAGAAAAGAAAAACAGAAAAATAATCCCTTTAGCAACCTCATATGCTCTAGAAATACTAGGAATGGAAGAAGTCTTTATAAAGATTAATCCACATGATAAAAATATGATAGAATATATGAATAAAAACAACTATGAATGCCTAGGAAATGAAAAGGGAAATTTAATTTATTTAAAAGAAAAAGAATTTTAGCAACAAGGGATGATGAAATGAAAATTCTAGAAAATCTGAAAAAAAACACACTACTACTATTAATTATTACAGTAGTAGTGTTATATATCATACTAAAAGATGACTTCTTTGGAATTATTGAAACCATTAACAATATGGACAAAAAATATATCATACTTGCCATGCTTTTTTATTTTTTCTCAGTCATTATAAAAGGATATGTAAATTACTTAATAATTAATGATTCAACAAAGGTAAGTAAAAAAGAAGCAATACGTCAAAACTTTATCGCCCAATTTTTTAATGGTATAACTCCTTTTTCAACAGGAGGAGAGCCAATGGGAGTGTACATGTTGATGGAAAATGGTATTCCGTTTGCCAAAGCAACAAATTATATGGTTCAAAGTTTTGTATTTTATCAAGTAGCCTTAGTTATATGTGGAATGATTGCTGTAATTTATAATTTTATTTTTAAAATCTTTCCAACTGTAAGACTACTACAACATCTTGTATTATTGGGCTTTACAATTAATACAATTGTAGTTATTTTATTATTATTATCATACTCAAAAACAGCAACAGAAAAGATGAGTAAGATTACGTATGCCATTGTAAGAAAATTAAAATTAAAACATACCAAAGAAGAAATTAATCAAAAGTTTGAAGACTATTATAATGGATTTCAAGAACTAAAAAATAGAAAAACATTATTCTTTATAGGAATCATATTAAATATAGTAAGTTTAGTATGCCTTTATTCTGTACCCCTTTGGATAATTTTAGGAATGGAAAATCATATCTCTATCACCGTAATGGAGACACTGGTATCCTCTTCCTATGTATATTTAATAGGAGCATTTGTACCAGTACCTGGAGCAAGTGGAGGTATGGAATATGGATTTAGCCAATTCTTTGGAAATTTTATAAAGACAAGTGAAGTATCCGCAATTATGATTGTCTGGAGATTTATCACATATTATTTAGGAATAACAGTTGGAGGAATAATATTTAATATCAGGAAGAAAGGTGAATAAAATGAGAATTGGAATTTTTTCAGAAACATATACACCATATATAAGTGGATTAGTGACAAGTGAAGTAATGTTAAAAAATGCACTTGAAAAACAAGGACATGAAGTATATGTAGTAACTGCAAACCTAGAGAGTTTCAAATATGAATATGATGAGAAAGAAAGAATTTTAAAAATTCCAGGATTACCAACTGGAATTTATGATTCGAGACTTACAAGCATCTACCCTGTAAAGGCTGTTAATAAAATTAAAAGCTGGAACTTAGATGTAATTCATTCGCAAACAGAATTTGCAATAGGAACTTTTGCCAGACTTTTTGCGAAACAGTACAACATTCCACTTGTTCATACCTATCACACATTATATGAAGATTATGTACATTATATAACAAAAGGTTATTTTAAAAAATCAAGTAAAAAGATTGTTGAGTATCTAACAAAATTCTATTGTGAAACAACCGCAACAGAATTAATTGTACCCACAAATAAAATATATAAATTATTCACCGAAAAATATAAGTTTGAAAAAAATATTCACATTATTCCAACCGGAATAGAGACAGAACGTTTTTATAAAGAAAACCAAGATGAAAAAGAAATTGTTAATTTGAAAAAAACGCTTGGAATCAGTAAAAAAGACTTTGTAATACTATTTGTTGGAAGATTGGCAGAGGAAAAAAATGTCGAGTTTTTAATTCATTCAGAAAAAGAAATATCAAAGAAATATCCAAATATAAAATTATTAATTGTTGGAGATGGACCTGATAAAGAAAAGTATGAAAATTATAGTAAAGAACTAGGTCTTGAGGAAAATGTAATTTTTACAGGGAAAGTAGCATGGGGTGATATGCCATATTATTATCATGTCTCTAACGTTTTCGCAACAGCCTCTAAAACAGAAACACAAGGATTAACGATAATAGAAGCAATGGCTGCAAATGTTGTACCAGTATGTATGAGAGATGAAGCATTCCAGTCAATGATCACAGAAGATTTAAATGGTTTATTTTTCACAACAGAGGAAGAATATCAAAAGGAAATCATTCAATTATATGAAAACAAAAATGAATTAAGGCGCTATGATAAACAAGCAAGAATACAAGCAGAACATTACAGTTCAAAAAACTATGCAGATAGAGTGCTAGAGGTGTATGAGAGAGCAATTAAAGAAAAAGAAGAAGAAAATAGATTTGGAATTATCTCAAAAATAATAAAAACAATAAAGGAGAAATTAAAATGATTATTGCCTTAAATAATAAAAGCAATTTAAACAAAATAGAATTTGAAGAATATCAAAATCAATTAGAAAATATTGAGGCAACATCACAAATGATAGTATGCCCAACTTATCTAAATGTTAATGCTTTCCGATTAAAGAAGATGAATTTAGGTGCTCAAAATGTAAGTGCTACAACAAAAGGTGCATATACAGGAGAAATAAGCGCAGAAGATTTAAAAACATATCATGTAGAATACTGTATTGTGGGCCACAGTGAAAGAAGACAAAATCAACATGAATCGTTTGAAGAAATTAATCATAAACTATTAAGATTAGAAGAAAATGAAATTATTCCAATACTATGTATTGGAGAAACAAAAGAAGAAAGAGAACAGAATAAGGTAAAAGAAATATTAAAAGAAGAACTAGAAAGCGCAATTCAAGATTTAAAGGAAAAAGAAAAAATCATTATTGCATATGAACCAATCTGGTCTATAGGTACTGGCATCATTCCAACAAAAGAGGAAATCATTGAAGTATTTGAATTTATAAAAACCATTCTTCCAAATAATAAAATATTATATGGAGGAAGTGCCAATGAAAAAAATATAGAAATGTTAAAAACAATTTCTCAAATTGATGGCTTTTTACTTGGAGGACTTAGCCTAAAACCAAATGAATTACAAACTTTTATCAATATTTTAGAAAATAGAAATTAGACACATTCGACAAATGATGTCTATTTTTTCTCTTTATCTTTTTTCCGACATATTATATAATGATAATGCATGGTAGATGATTGGAGAGACCCATGGAAAGAATAAGACTATTAGTTATAGATGACAACGAGTCACTTGTAAAACTAGTAAAAGAATATTTTAATAATTCAATCGATATCAATGTAGTACTAGATGCAAAAGATGGTATGGAAGGGATTGAAATAATCAAGCGAAAAGCGGATAAGTTTGATGTCATAATATTAGACCTAGTGATGCCAAATAAAGATGGAATAGAAGTGCTAAAATATCTTCAAGAGAATAAAATTGATAAAAAGGTAATCGTTCTTACATCTTATAATACGCAAGAAATGATCAGAAAAGTATCCGAGTTAGGAGCAGATTATTTTATTTTAAAACCATTTGAGTTGCGAACATTAGAAGAAAAAGTTAGAGAAATAATGAATAACTATGGAGTAAATGGAGAAAGTATAGATTTATATAATAATAATTTACAAATTTCTATAACCAAAACACTTCATGAATTAGGGGTCCCATCTCATATCAAAGGATACCAATATATTAGAGAAGGAATATCATTAATATATAATAATCCAAGTATTGTTGGAGGTATCACAAAAGAACTATATCCAGAAATTGCCAAAAAATTTAATTCTACTACTTCAAGAGTAGAAAGAGCCATACGACATGCAATTGAAGTTAGTTGGAACAGAGCAAATTGGGACTTTATGGAAGAAATATTTGGATATAGTGTGGATATAGATAAAGCAAAACCGACCAATTCAGAATTCATAGTTACGATAGCGGATAAGTTAAGACTGGAATATAACAAACCGTTAAATAACTCTTAAGACTAGGAATAGTCTTTTTTTATTGACGAAACTCAAAAAACAAAGTATACTTATTTTATAAAATATGTAAGGAGGATACAATTTATGGAACGTAAAATAAATGAATTCTTTCGAAAGTGGAAAAATGATATTATTAGAAAGCCCATGATATTATATGGTCCAAAACAAATTGGAAAAACATTCTCTGCCATTGAATTTGGAAAAAAAGAATATAAAAATGTTGTATACTTTAACACTGATAACAATATTGAATTAATTGAATTATTTACCAAAGAAAAATCAATAGAAAAGATAATTTTAAACTTATCCTTAAATATAGGAGAAACAATTTTAAAGGATGATACTCTAATTATATTAGACAATGTTAATAACATTGAAATTGTAAAGGGATTAAAATTATTTGGAAGTGATCATAGTAAATATCATATAATTGCAATCACATCTCGAAAAGAAAACTTAACAGATTTTAAAGGAGAAGAGTTACAATTCAAAGGAATGTCAACCATGGACTTTGAGGAATATTTGTGGGCACATGATGAAAAAAACTTGGCAGAGTTAATAAAAGAATCCTATACCAAAAGAAAAACATGTCCATTTCATAAAGTAGCACTTGAATTATTTTGGAACTATTTAGTAACTGGGGGAATGCCAGAAGTAATAGATGCTGAGATAAGTGGGAAAAGTGCATATGAAATAGACGCCATAAAACAAAAAATAATTGATGTGTATAAAAAAGAAGTATCAATATCTAAAAATTTAATCGATATACCAAGAGGATTAGAAGTAATTGACTCTATACCAGAACAATTAAAGAAAGAAAACAAAAAATTTCAATATGGAGTAATAGGTCAAGGAAAAAGAGCAAAAGAATATGAAAGCTGTATAAAAAATCTTGTAAATAATCAAATTGTTTACAGATGTAGTAAACTAAAAGATGTAAAATCACCACTAAGTTCATGTAAAGAAAAAGATAGTTTTAAGCTTTACATGATCGATACTGGTTTATTATACACAATGTTACATTTAAATTATAAGAAAGTTTACTCTGACGAGAACATAAAAGAAACATTATATGAAAACTATATAGCAAAGAGTTTAGTAGAAAATGGATACTCCCTATATTACTATCAATCTGATGGTAAAGCAGAAGTAAACTTCGTTGTTCAGAACAGAATGGGACAAATATTACCGATTGAAATAACAACAAAAACAAATTCTAAAGCAAAATCATTATCTGTTTTTATGAAAAAATTTACAGTTCCATTAGCCTTCAGAATAACAGAAAATAACTTTTCTACCAAAAAGGATATTCGATATATTCCAATTTATGCAATATTTTGCATAGATAATACAAAATTCTAAGCATTATCAATCAAGATAATGCTTTTTTGTAGGAGAAAAAAGCAAAAAAAGCAAAAAAAAGGTTGAAAAAACTTAAAGTTGCTGTTATAATTTAATACGTGTGACTGCTTAGATGTGCGAGGTTGTCGATACGCCAGGATAAGTTGATAATTTATTACAATAATAGAGAAATTCTGGGTCGGGTTATTCGCATGGAGCAAGTCTATACTAGATATAGGCGAAGGGAGGATTTCAAATGTCAACAGAAAAAATTCGTATTAGAATTAAAGCATATGATCATAGAATCCTTGACAATGCAGCAAAGAAAATTGTTGAAACTGTTAAGAGATCTGGTGGAGAAATATCTGGTCCAGTACCACTTCCAACAGAAATCGAAAAGTTCACTATTTTAAGAGCTGTACACAAGTACAAAGATTCACGTGAGCAATTCGAAATGCGTACACACAAAAGATTAATTGATGTTAAAAATCCTAGCAAGGAAACTATTGATGCATTAGCACATTTAGATTTACCAAGCGGGGTAGACATCGAAATTAAAACAAAATAATGGAGGAAAATTAAATGAAAGGAATCTTAGGAAAAAAAGTCGGAATGACACAAGTTTTCACAAAAGAAGGAAAACTTATCCCAGTTACTGTTGTGGAAGTAGAACCAAATGTGGTTACTCAAATTAAAACAGTAGAAAAAGATGGGTATGATGCAATTC
Source organism: uncultured Caryophanales bacterium (assembly GCA_946623125.1). Lineage (GTDB taxonomy): Bacteria > Bacillota_I > Bacilli_A > RF39 > UBA660 > UBA3789. The sequence goes on from CAMOQR010000005.1 coordinate 49,783, forward strand.
AACTTGCAACAGAAACAGTTAAAGAAAAAGCAAGCACAAAAGCAGAAATTGGTCATACTAACAAAGCAAACACAACACCTAAGCGCTTCTTAAAAGAAATTAGAGGAGTTAATGTTAATGATTACACTTTGGGACAAACAATCGGTGTAGACATTTTCGAGGCTGGAGAGATTGTTGATGTTACAGGAACTTCTAAAGGTAAAGGGTTCCAAGGTGTTATTAAACGTCATAATCAACACATTGGTCCAAAAGGACATGGTTCACAATACCATAGAGGTGTTGGTTCATTAGGTACATTATTACCAATGCACGTTTTAAAAGGCAAGAAAATGCCTGGACAAATGGGTAATGTACAAAGAACTGTTCAAAATCTTGAAATTGTATCAATTGATACAGAAAATAGTGTAATTTTAGTTAAAGGAAATGTTCCTGGTCCAAAAAAATCATTAGTAATGATTCGTACTGCAGTTAAAAAACCAAATGCTAAAAATGATGCTGCAAACTTAATTTCATATCAACAAGCAGTTGAAGCAGAAAAAAATGCTGAGGCATCTGCTGATGTTGAAAATGTAACAGTTGAAGTTGAAGATACAGCTGCAGAACAAACAACTGAAGAATAATCATCACGGTATATATAATAAGGAAAAACTAAAATGTATAAAGTGATGAAAGGAGGAAACAAGAGATGAAAAAAGTGGAACTTTTAAATCTAAAAGGTGAAAAAGTAAAGGACATTAATTTAAAAGAAGAAATATTTGGAATTACACCAAACAATAACGTTTTAAATGATGCAATTATTTTAGCAATGGCATCATTAAGACAAGGAACACATAAAACAAAAAATCGTTCAGAAGTTTCTGGTGGAGGAAGAAAGCCATGGAGACAAAAAGGAACTGGACATGCTAGACAAGGTTCTATCAGAGCCGTTCAATGGGTAGGAGGAGGAAGATATGGAACTCCAGTACCTAGAGATTACAGCAAAAAACAAAATAGAAAAGAAAGACAATTAGCAATTCGTACTGCATTAACTGAAAAAGCAGATGCAAAAGAAATAATTGTTTTAGACAAAATGGAGGTTAAAACTCCAAAGACTAGTGAAATGATGAATGTATTAAAAACATTAAAGATTGATGATAAAAAAGTTTTACTAGTTGTAAAAGAATTTGATGACAATTTAATTTTGGCATCAAGAAATATTCAAAATCTAGTATTAATTTTAGCAGATGAAATTAACGTTTTAGATGTAGTTGGTACAGATGTTATGGTAGCAACAGAAGATGCTATTAAATATATTGAGGAGGTGCTTAAATAATGAAAGACACAAAATATTTAGAAATAATTAAAGCACCAGTTATTACTGAAAAATCAGAAGCAGCAAAAGAAAATGGAAAATATACTTTTAAAGTAGATCCAAAAGCAAACAAAATTGAAATTAAGGAAGCAATTGAAAAATTATTTAATGTAAAAGTTACATCAATTCGCACAATAAATGTTAAACCAAAGAAAAGAAGAGTTGGTCGTTATACAGGATTAACAAATCGTTCAAAGAAAGCAATTGTTACTCTTCAAGAAGGACAAACAATTGA
>CAMOQR010000006.1 GCA_946623125.1 uncultured Caryophanales bacterium
ACTATATTCGTATTTTAGCAGGAGATACCGTAATGATAGAACTATCGCCTTATGACTTAACACGTGGGCGTATAACCTATCGTAAATAATAGGAGGGATAAAATGAAAGTAAAAGCATCAGTAAAACCAATTTGCGAAAAATGTAAAGTTGTTAAACGCAAAGGAAAAGTAAGAATTATTTGTGAAAATCCAAAGCACAAACAAGTTCAAGGTTAATTAGGAGGTGTAAGAATGGCACGTATTAAAGGTGTAGATATTCCAAATGATAAACATATATGTATTTCATTAACATATATCTATGGAATTGGAAGAAGTTTAGCAAAAACAATATTAAACAATGTAGGAATTAATCCAGAGACAAAGACAAAAGATTTATCACAAGATGATTTAGTTAAAATTCGTGATGAAATTAATAAACATCTTACAGAAGGAGATCTTCGTCGTGAAGTAAGTATGAATATTAAGACTAAGATGGAAATTAATTCATATCAAGGAAGTCGTCATAAAAAAGGATTACCTGTAAGAGGACAAAGAACTAATCGTAATGCTCGTACTCGTAAGGGTAAAGGAAAGACTGTAGCAAATAAGAAGAAAGTTTAGTAAATAGTTTATAAAAAAGGAGGTAAGACTTATGGCTTATAAAACAAGAAAGAAAAAAGTAAAAAAGAATGTACCAGAAGGAATTGCACATGTTCATTCAACATTCAATAATACAATCACAACAATAACAGATAAAGATGGAAATGTAATAAGTTGGGCATCATCTGGTGCAATTGGTTTCAAAGGAAGTAAAAAATCAACTCCATTCGCTGCCGGAATGGCTGCAGAGGCTGCTGGAAAAGTAGCATTTGACATGGGAATGAGAAAAGTTGAAGTTCGTGTAAAAGGTTTAGGACCAGGACGTGAAACAGCAATACGTTCACTACAAACTGCAGGACTTGAAGTAACAGCAATTGCAGATGTTACACCAATCCCACATAATGGATGCCGTCCACCAAAACGTCCACGTGGATAGTAATTTTTAAGGTTTGTTTTAAAAAAGTAAAGGGAGGTTAGTTTCATGTTACAATTTGAAAAACCAATATATAAAATAACGGATTCAATAGAAAACAATTTCTATGGAAGATTTGAATTAGAACCATTAGAAAGAGGATTTGGTACTACAATAGGAAATGCATTAAGAAGAGTAATGTTATCATCTCTTCCAGGAAGTGCAATCAGTAGTATAAAAATAGATGGAGTATTACATGAATTCCAAACAATGGATGGAGTTTATGAAGATGTAACTACTATTATTTTAAATCTTAAAGGAGTAGTATTTAAGAATCATTCTAATGAGGATAAGGTTGTAAGAATTAATACAACAAAAGAAGGAGAAATAACAGCAGCTGATATTGAACATGATGCAGATATCGAAGTAATTAATCAAGATAAAGTAATTTGTCATTTATCAAAGGGTGCTTCATTTAATATGGAAATGACAGTAACAAATGGTCGTGGATATGTTAGAAGTGAAGACAATAAGAAAATTCATGATATTAAAAAAGTAGGAGAAATTGCTATTGATTCTCTATACTCTCCAATTGAAAGAGTATCTTATGAAGTAGGAAATGCTCGTGTTGGACAAGATGAAAGTTATGATAAATTAATAATGGATGTTTGGACAAATGGATCAATTAAACCAGAAGAAGCAATTGCTCTTGCATCACGCATATTAATAGAACATCTTGAAATCGTTACTGATTTATCTTCCATTGCAGATGTCAGTGGAATGATGATTGAAAAAACAGAAGATCCAAAAGTAAAAGCACTAGAAACATCAATTGAAGACTTAGATTTCTCTGTAAGAGCATATAATTGCTTAAAGAGAGCAGGAATTCACACATTACAAGACCTTGTAAATAAGAGTGAATCTGATATGATGAAAATCCGTAACTTAGGTAAAAAATCTCTAAAAGAAGTTTTAGACAAAATTAGAGATATGGGTCTAGTACTACGTGATGATGACTAAAAGAAGGAGGAAATACAATGGCATATAGAAAATTAGGTAGAGATAATAAGCATAGAAGAAGTATGCTTGCTACTTTAACAAAGCAAGTTGTAATGAACGAAAGTATTACTACTACTGAGACAAGAGCAAAAGAAACAAGAAAATTTGTTGAAAAAATGATTACATATGGTAAAAAAGGAGATTTAGTATCTCGCCGTAAAGCATTAGCATTTTTACATAATGATACAGAAGTAGTAAACAAAATATTTAATGACTTAGCAAAACGTTATGAAAACCGTAATGGTGGTTATACGCAAATTTTAAAATTAGATGAAAGACGTGGAGATGACGCTTTAATGGTAATTTTAAGATTAGTTGAAGAACCAAAAAAAGAAGAAAAAAAGGAAGAAAAGAAGCCTGCTAAGAAATCAACAAAGAAAGAAGATAAATAAAAAGCAAGAAATTGCTTTTTTTTTACTAAAAAAGTCAAATGATACTGATGATAATGGTAGAAAATAGCATTTTTATTTGATATAATATTATCAAGTAGGTGATTATATGAAAGCACTAATAACGGGAGCATCATCAGGAATAGGTCTAGATATGGCAAGATATCTTGCAACAAAAAATTGTGAACTAATCTTAGTAGCAAGAAATAAAGAAAAATTAGAAGAGTTACAGGAAAACTTACCTACTAAGACTACAATAATAGTTGCCGACTTATCAAATGAACAAAGGGTAAAAGATTTATATGTAATCGCAAAAAAAGAAAATATTGATATTTTAATAAATAATGCTGGATTAGGGGACTTTGGATACTTAACAGATACTGATTTAAACAAGGATATGGAGTTAATTAATACTAATATTAAGGCTGTTCATATTTTAACAAAATATATTGTAAAAGATATGGAAAAAAGAGAAACAGATACTTATATTTTAAATGTATCATCATCAGCAGCATTTCAACCAGGACCATTAATGAGTACATATTATGCAACGAAATCATATGTGTATCAACTAACTGAAGCGTTATATTATGAAGAGAAAAAGAAGAAAACTAAAGTTCATGTTTCTGTACTATGTCCAGGACCAGTAGAGACTAATTTTAATAATGTAGCAGGAGTTCATTTTTCTATAAAGCCAATGACAAGTACATATGTTGCAAAATATGCAATAGATAAAATGTTTGAAGAAAAAATGTTAATAATACCAGGATTTAAAATGAAATGTGCAAAATTCTTTAGCAGATTTGTACCAGATAAAGTTTTATTAGGAATGATTTATAAAATACAAAAAAGAAAAGCCAGCAAATAGTTGGCTTTTAAAATCGAAGGGGGATCATAAAAATGGAAGTAATTCTAAATATTAACAATTTAGAATATAAATATTTAAATGATCAATATATCTTTACTAATTTATGTCTGTATATAGAAAAAAACAAGATAACGACCATCTCAGGTTCAAATAATTGTGGTAAAACAACATTATTAAAACTATTAAGTATAAATCGTTATCAAAAAAAAGGCTGTATCATTATAAATGGAAAGGATATCACAGATTATAATCAAAAAGAATACAATGAGATGGTTCAAGCAGTATTTCCTAATATCAATAATATAGAAGAAAAACAATTAATGGATGAAATTCAAAATCACACTAATAATAAAGATGAAGAAAAAGTAAAATATATACTGAAAGAATTAGAATTAGATAAAAAAAGAAACAAAGAAATCTCAAAATGGGAACCATCAGAAATAATAAAACTACAAATTGCAAAAGCAATATTAAATAGCAATAGTATTGTTTTAATAGATAGTATTGATCAGTACTGTTCCAAAAAAGAGATTGAGAAAATTTATTTGTTTTTAAAAAAATGTATTGAAAAATATGATTTGACCTTTATAATAACAAGTGTTGATTTGAGGGAGTCATTATATACTGATGATTTATATATTTTGAACAATGGTTCAATTCTTCTTCATGGAGATCCTTTAAAAGTACTAGAAAAAGATAATATAATCAATAAAGCAGGATTAAAAATACCATTTATGATAGACTTATCAGTTAAATTAAAAGATTATGATTTAATCAATAAAATAGAATTAGACGAAGGAAAATTAATAGATACATTATGGAAATAAAAGAAAATGCAATGAAATATACAATTAAAAATCATAAAATGAATGGTATTGTGACAAATCATCCAAATGATTTGATTTCACTAATGAAATCTTTTTCAACAGAAACAGTGGAAAAAACAGAAATTATACCAGAAATAATGGAGATAAAAAATTCATATAAGAATGTGTATGAATGTTTTCGATATACAATATACAACAAACAACTATTCCCAAAAGATGAGAATAAGAAAATATTAGATGCATTAAGAATTGTAGGTTTAAAAGAAGATATACTATCACTAGGATTAATGGATATATCATCATCAGAGAAGAAACAATTACAAATTGCACTTGCCCTATTAAGCAATCCCGATACAATTATTTTAGTAGAACCTTTTAAATCTATGGATTTTCAAAATGAAAAATTAATGACATTTTTGTTTCAAAAAATAGTGGAAAAATTTAAAAAAACAATCATAATCATTACAGAAGATTTAGAATCTGTTCTAAAAAATGATAATCATATCATAATTTTTAAAAATGACAAATTTATTATAGAAGGAACGAAAGAAGAAATTATAAAAAATATTGAATTACTTAGAAAACATAAAGTAATTTTACCTGAAATTATAGAATTTATATATTTAGCCAAAAAAAGAAAAAATGTAAGGATAGACTATTCTTATGATGTAAGAGATTTAATAAAAGATATATATAAACATGTATAGAAAGGAAAAAATATGAGATACCTAATTAAATTTTCATATGATGGATCAAATTACTCCGGATATCAAACACAGGCAGGAAAAGAAACAATTCAAGAAAAACTAGAAAATGCATTAACTATTGTAAATAATCATAAAAAAACAATTGCAGTAGCAACAGGTAGAACGGACAAAGGAGTCCATGCTCTTGCACAATATGCTCATGCAGATATTGATGTAGCAATAACGGAAAAGAAATTAAAAAGAGCCTTAAATAGTAATTTACCAGATGACATACATGTAATAGAGACAATGCAAGTTCCAAATACTTTTCATGCAAGATATCAAGTCAAAGAAAAAACATATTTATACCGAATCAACATAGGGGAGTACAATCCTATCGAACGAAACCATGTTTTTCAATACAATTATCAATTAAATGTAGAAAAAATGAAAGAAGCCATTAAATGTTTTGAAGGAGAGCATGACTTCAGAGCGTTTGTAACGGATAATAAAGAAAAAGAAAACTGTATCAGAACAATAATAGAGACTAAAATAGAACAAAAAAAAGATGAAATTGATATAACATTCCGAGGCAATGGTTTTTTAAGATATCAAGTACGCAATATGGTTGGAATTTTAATTAGAATAGGAGAAAACAAGCTTACAAAAGAAGAATTAATAAAGATTATAGAGAGTAAAGATAGAACAAAATCTGGAAAAACAGCTCCTGCAGCAGGCCTTTATTTAATAGATGTAAAATATCAATAAAAAAGAAAATGAAAATTAAGATAAAAACTCGAAAAAGTATTGATTTTTAATACTTTTTTTAGTATAATTTTAATCGGTACATTTAATCCCCACATAGATTGAACCGTGGGAAAGTTCAATTTAAATGTAAAGGAGAAAAAAATATGACAAGTTATATGCAAAAAAAGGAAACAATTGAGCGTAAGTGGTATGTAATCGATGCTGAAGGAAAATCTTTAGGTAGAGTTGCTTCTTTAGCAGCAACATATTTACGTGGAAAACACAAACCAACTTATACTCCACATATTGATTGTGGTGATAACATTATTATTATCAATGCACAAAAAGTTAATTTAACTGGAAACAAATTAGATAATAAAATGTATTATAATCATTCACAATATACTGGAGGATTAAGAGAGAGAACTGCAAGAACTATGAGAGAAGAATATCCAGTTGAAATGGTAGAAAGAGCTGTAAAAGGTATGCTACCACACAATAGACTAGGAAGAGACATGTATAGAAAACTACATGTATATGCTGGTGCAGAACATGAACAACAAGCACAAAAACCAGAAGTATTGGAAGTTAAGTAGGAGGGTTTAAAGTATGGCTAAAGAAAAGAAAAATGTATATACTGGTACTGGTCATAGAAAGACTAGTATAGCAAGAGTAACATTAACTCCAGGAAAAGGAAAAATCACAGTTAATGGAAGAGATGTAAGAGAATATTTTCCATCAGAAATCTGTGTTATGGATTTAACTCAACCACTTGAACTAACAAATACAAAAGAAATGTTTGATGTAGATGCTAAAGTAAGTGGTGGAGGATTCCAAGGACAAACAGGAGCAATTCGTTTAGGAATTACAAGAGCATTATTAGATTATGATAAAACAACTCCAGCAGATTCTGAAAATAGTTTTAGAAAAACTCTTAAAGTTGCAGGATTCATCACTAGAGATTCACGTAAGAAAGAACGTAAGAAACCAGGTTTAAAGAAAGCACGTCGTGCTCCACAATTCTCAAAGAGATAATTTGCATTTCAAAAGTCCGTATATACGGGCTTTTTTTGTACCCAAAAAAAGACACAAAACATAAAATAATACGAGGAGGATTATATGTTTAATATTGATTTTTTAAAAAATGCTCTTATAATATCCATCGTATTAAGTTCTATAACATGTACTTTTGTTCAAAAAACAAAAGGTTTTTTCAAAAGCAGTGAATATATTACTATTTATTCCTTAATTATAAATATCTTTATTAGTATTCTTTTTTGTAAAACATTTACTAATATAGATTTACCTAATAGTCTATGGATCGGATTATTTTCCTTTTTAGGAGCAGATTCTATATATAAATCATTAGAAGGAAAAATCTCTTCTTATTCCGATATTTTAAATAAAAAAGAAATAACAATATCAGAAGATAATATTATCAATAAGGGGGATAAATAATGGAAAAACCAATATTTCCCGCAAAGACAATGAGAATAACACAAGGATATAATGAAGGAACCCATGTTGATAGTTATGCAATTGATAATGCAGATATTGACTATGGTATAAGCAATATCTATGCACCATTTACTGGAATTATTAAGAAAATATATACCAATGATGCAAATGAAGTATGGTTAGAAAGTATAGAACCGGTAGAATATCCAGATGGAACAATAGATTACTTAACAATGATGTTTGCACATGCAAATAATATTGATCATTTATTTGTTGGAAAAAAAATAAATATGGGAGAAATATTTTATAAGGAAGGAACAAAAGGAAATGTAACAGGTGCGCATTGCCATATGGAATGCGGGCAAGGTAAATTTACAAATAATGGTTGGCATAAAAATAATGCTGGGTATTGGAGTATTAATAACGGTAAAAAACCAGAAGAATGCTTGTGGATAGATGATACTATTACAATAAAAGAATCTTATTCATATAATTTTAGAAAAATAGAAAAAGAAGAACCTATCATAGAAAATAAAAAATCCACAGAAACTGTGGAAAAAAAAGAAAGCAAAGATTTTATATTTGTAGCCCCAAAGAAAGACTTATACGGAGTATACTTAAAAGAAAATCAAAAACTAATTATTAAATCATCCGAGTAAAATCTCTAATGCCATCATTCCGGTAAATCCAATCATTAAGATAAAGGCCATTAGGTCTTTCTTTTTGTTTGTTTGACTCTCTGGAATTAACTCTAAAACAGTAACAAATAACATAGCACCAGATGCAAAAGACAATACAAAAGGTAGAATAGTATGAATTTTTAATACGAGGAATGCACCTAACATAGCAGAAATTGGTTCCACTAATCCACTAATAACTCCAAATAGAAAAGACTTAAAACAACTAACACCATCTCTCCGCATTGGTAAACTGATAGCAGATCCTTCTGGAAAATTTTGAATGGCTATTCCAATTGTAAGTGATACTGCTGAAAAAAAAGTACCACCAAAAGGAATCATACCAAATGCAACACCTATTGCGAGTCCCTCAGGTATATTATGTAGAGTAATAGATGTAAATAATAATAGACATCTTTTTAAATTAAACACAGAATGTTCTTCAAAAGAAAATTTTGAAAAAATATGATTACATAAATAGATAAATAATCCTCCAACAAGGAATCCTAAGAAAACAAATAAAAAAATATTTTTCTTCATGGATATAGTCATATCAATGGCTGGATTCAAAAGGGAAAAGAAGGCAGAAGAAAGCATAATACCCGCAGAGATAGAAAGCATAGAATCCATAACATCTTTTTTGATAGTACGAAAGAAAAATACAATAGCAGCACCAAGAGAAGTTATAAAAAAAGAAAACACACCTCCAACTAAAGCAAGATAAAGTGGATGAATCTCAGAAATAATTTTTAACAATATACATCACCAATGTAAAATATGCAAAATGATAAAAATTGTTAAAAAGTAAATTGGAAAAATGATAAATGTATTGTAAAAAAAAGAAAAAAAAGATATAATAAAATCGTATAATTAGAATAATAGGGGTGAGTACCAGTGATTGTTCGTTTAATCAAGAAAAAGAAAATTTACAACTTTACATTACCAACTAAAATCTCCGGTAATTATTGGATTACTGACAATGACTATTTGGGAAACGTAAGAAACCTTATTAACGTTGAAGAAGAAGATGGAAAATGGAAAATAAAAAGTGACTTTGAAACTAAGATAATGTCTGGAGAAGTAGAAGTAGAATCTGCATACTTAAAAGACTACAGCCTTTATTTTTTGAAAATTAATACTGATAATGAATATGTTATTCTATATTGTTCTCCAACATTAGACAAAGAAAGCTTTCGTTTAAGATTAAAGAATCAAAAAGAATTATTAATAGGAAATCAAAATAAATGTGCAATAACTTATAACTTTCCTTTAATTTCAAGAGAACATGCAAAATTATATTACAATAACGGTGTATGGATTATTCAAGATTTAGGAAGTAAATATGGAACTTATGTAAATAATAATGCAATCACAACAAAGAAATTGGAATATGGTGATATTATTTTTATTATGGGATTAAAAATAATTGTATTAAAAGATACCATAATTGTTAATAATATAGGTCAAAATCTATTAATTAATGGAGGATACTTAGAATCTGTCGCCTCTATTAATCAAAAACAAGTTGTAATGGATAATCCAGATGAAGAAGCAATTGAATTTTATAAAGAAGATGATTATTTTTATAGAGCCCCAAGATTTAAAACAGGAATTCAGGATGCAGTAATTACAATCGATCCGCCTCCAGGAGGAGGAGACGAGAGTGGAGAAAAGACTCCATTAATCTATACTTTAGGACCAATGCTTACTATGGCAATGTCATCCATGACAACTGGTATTAGTGCCTTACAAGGAGTTGTAAATGGTACATCAGATTGGTCAACAGCAGCACCTGCTCTATTAATGACTGGAGCAATGATGACAACCATGATTGTATGGCCTAACCTACAATCAAGATATCAAAGAAAGCTTGCAAAAAGAGCAGCTAAAGAAAGAACGGTAAAATACTTAAAATATCTTGATACAAAAAAAGAAGAAATTCAAGGAGAAATGAAAATCCAAAGACAAATCTTAATTGATAACTATCTTCCTCTAGATCAAACAAAAGAAATAATTTATCAAAAGAAAAGAAACTTATGGGAAAGAGAAATTGCTCAAGCAGATTTTTTGGATTTAAGACTTGGAGTAGGATCTACAGAACTAAGAGGTTCAGTAAATATTCCAGACAAACACTTTGAAATAAAGACCGATGAATTATTAAAAGAAGTATATAAAGTAGGAGCACAATCAAAAACATTAGAAAACGTTCCGGTATCATTAAACTTTATTAGTCGTAATATTGTTGCAATTATTGGTACCGCTGCTAATAAAAAACAGTTTATTGAAGGATTACTATTACAGATTTTAGCATACCATAGTTATGAAGACTTAAAGATAGTCGTATTTACAAATGAACAAAACGAGAGTAACTGGGACTTCTTAAAAATTACTCCACACTGCTGGAACAATAGTAAAACATTCCGTTACTTTGCTGCAAATTTAGATGAAGCAAAAGAAATATCTCTTGAACTAGAAAAAGAAATGCAACAAAGAAAATTTAGAGATAACAATGGAAAAATGGAAGAAAATTCTGAAGACTATCATTCTTATAAACCATATTATTTAATCATAACAGACGATTATAAAATGGTAAGAGATACAGAATTAATAAAAGATGTTGCAGAAATGTCAATCAATGTTGGATTCAGTTTAGTAGTAATCAGTCCACGATTAATCAATATTCCTAACGAATGTAAAGCCTTTGTAAGTATAGGAGATAAAAAATCTGGAGTATTTGAAAACGAATTAGTTGCAAACAAGCAAAAAGAGTTTGTAGCAGATTTTGATCCAACATTAAATATATATGAATGCTGTAAAATAATTGCCAATATCCCAATTGATATAGCCAAAGAAGAACAAGCACTACCTACCAGCATTTCATTCCTTGAAATGTATAATGTAGGTATGGTAGAACAGTTAAATATTCTTAATAGATGGAAAACAAATGATCCAACAAAATCATTACAAGCACCTATTGGATTAGATAAATCAAGAGAATTATTTAAACTAGATTTACATGAAAAAGCACATGGCCCACATGGATTAATTGCTGGTATGACTGGTTCTGGTAAATCAGAATTTATCATTAGTTATATCTTATCTATGGCAATGAACTATCATCCATATGAAGTTCAATTTGTTTTGATTGACTATAAAGGTGGAGGTTTAACAGGAGCATTTGAAAACCGTGAAACAGGAATGAAACTACCACACTTAGCAGGAACAATTACCAACTTGGATACAGTAGAAATGAATCGTTCCTTAGCATCAATTCAATCAGAGCTACGAAAACGTCAACGACAATTTAACGTAGCAAGAGATAAATTAAATGAAAGTACAATTGATATTTATAAATATCAAAGTCTATTTAGAAGAGGTCTTGTAGATAAACCAATTTCCCACTTATTTATTATTTCAGATGAGTTTGCCGAATTAAAAGATCAAAGACCAGAATTCATGGAACAATTAATTTCTACTGCCCGTATCGGACGTTCCTTAGGAGTTCACTTAATTCTAGCAACCCAGAAGCCAAGTGGTGTTGTTAATGACCAAATCTGGTCAAACTCAAAATTTAGAGTATGTTTAAGGGTTCAGGATAAATCAGACAGTATGGATATGATCAAATGTCCAGATGCAGCAGAATTAAAAAATACTGGTAGATTTTATTTACAAGTAGGTTATAATGAGTTGTTTGCAATGGGACAAGCAGCATGGGCAGGAGCACAGTATTATCCAACTGAAAAAAGAAAGAAAAAAGTAGACCAATCCATTACAATTGTAGATAATGTAGGATCTACTATCAAATCATTAGACACAAAACAAAATGAGGTCGTTGTTCAGTCACAAGGAGAAGAAATTACAAACATTATTCAATATATTATTGCTGAATCTAAAAAAGAAAATATCCAAGTAGAACAACTATGGTTACCAAGAATTCCAGATGTAATATACATTGAAGATTTAAAAGCAAAATATCATTATCAACCAGTAAAGAATTTTATTAATCCAATTATTGGAGAATATGATGATCCAGATAATCAGTCACAAAATATCTTAACATTACCTTTATCTACAGAAGGAAATACAATTGTATTTGGATCTGCTGGTAATGGTAAAGAATTATTATTAACTGGACTTATTTATTCTGCAATGACAATGTATAATTCTAATGAAGTTAACTTCTATATTCTTGATTTTGGAGCAGAAACTTTAACAATGTTTAAAAATGCACCACACGTAGGAGAAGTTATTTTATCATCAGAGGCAGAAAAAATTGCAAACTTATTTAAGCTAATTAATCAAATTCTAGAAGATAGAAAAAAACTATTTACAGATTATAATGGATCATTTGACTTTTATCTAAATCATGGAGGAAAACAAATTCCATTAATCGTAGTAATTATCAATAATGTAGAAGCATTCTTAGAAACATATGAAGATTATGAAGAAATAATTGGTCAAATGACCAGAGATTGCTTAAAATATGGTGTAGTATTTGTATTCTCAACAAATGGACCAAATACAGTAAGATATAAATTAAGACAGAACTTCAGACAAAATGTATTATTACAATTTAATGATCCAATGGATTATTCTTCCGTAATTCCAGGAGTACGTAAAAAAGAACCATCAAAAGTATATGGTCGTGGTTTAATATCTTTATCTGGTATTTTTGAATTTCAAACTGCATATTCCTATAAAGAAGAAAAAATGAGTGATTACATTAAAGTAATATCTGAAAAATTAAATAAAGTATGTAGTTTTAAAGCACAACATATTCCAATATTACCAGATGTTGTTTCAGCAGAATATGTATCTCAATACCTAGGTAAGATAAATAAGATTCCAGTAGGAGTTGAAAAAGAATCTCTAAATATCTCAACAATTGATTTAAGTAACAAATTTATCTATAATATTACAGGTGATGATATTACCGGCGAACCTAAATTTATTAGAGGATTTGTTAAGAATTTAGTAACAATTGAAAATTCAGAAGCAATTGTATTCGATCCTAATAATTTACTAGAAGGTTTTGAATATGAAAGAGTAACTTATAGTACAGATGACTGCAATAACTCTATTACAAAACTAAAAACAGAATTTGAAAGTGCAGACCCTGCAAAAACAATTTTCTGTATGTTAATCAATGTACAATCTTTCCTTAGTAAAATAGAACCTGCATTAAAAACTGAAATAACAGATATTATTCAAAATTCAAAAGCAAAAGGAAATATTCGTTATATTGTAGTAGATACAATTGATGTTATTAAAAATATTAACTTCGAGCCATGGTACAAAGGAAATGCTGATATGGCAGAAGGAGTATGGATTGGAAATGGAATTGGAAACCAATTCACATTAAAAGTAACAACAAATGCAAGAGCATTAAGAGCAGAAGTTGCTCCTGGATTTGGATATACAATCAAAAAAGGAAAAGCCGAAATGACAAAATTAATGTCCGACGAATAGGAGAAAAAATATGAATAATAAAATATTAATTGAATTAGAAGTACCTCTAATTGAAAAAAAATATGATATGTTCATTCCTATTAATAAAAAAGTAGGAACAATAAAATCATTAATAGAAAATTCTCTTATGGAATTATCTGATAATGCATATGCACCAAGAGCAGATACAAATTTTTATAGTAAAGACACAGGAGATATTTATGATGTAAATAAAACAGTAAGAGAAACGGATTTAAAAAATGGATCAAGAATTATACTAATATAAGGAGGCATACTATGAATGAATATAATCAATATGTTACAGCAGTAAACAAAATTTTTGATTATTTATCAAAAATGAAGGCTGGCTGGAAAAGTAAAGATAATGACAATTATCAAGAAAAAATTGAAGAATTCAGAAGTGCCGTTATTAGTAATGCAGAAAAATTTAAAACAGGGGGAGCAATGGTAGGACAGATTCCTGGACAACCAGGAGCAGTTGGGATGCAACAGCAACCTGAAGTAAAACTAGAAATTGCTCCACCACCAACAACCGCACCAATAACACCTGCATCATCCGAATCAGAAGAACCTGCTGAAGAAGAAAAAGAAGTAGATCCGGAGGCTCCAATTTCATCCTTTACCGCACCAGAAAGTCTCCCAGGATCGGGAACTACAACAACATCAGATGGACAATTAAGATTCATTGCAAGAGAACCAGAACCTGAAAGAGTATCTGCTATAGAAATCCCAACAGTAAACTTAGGTAAAATTGATGAAAAATTAGATACTCCAGATGATGATGATTATGAAGATGATGATGACGACAACAAGGAGGATAAATCAAATGATAGATAAACTTACCTATGAACAAGTAGAAGAAATAATAAGAGGAATGAGAGAACAAAATAATATTATTAAAAAACTCTTAGAAAACAGAAGCCTACAAGAATTGAATGATTTTACAGATTCCATAGAAGGATATTGTAAATTTTTAGAAGGTATTATTGAACTAAATAAAGATGCAGATATAGCCATTAAAGGACTAGTATAAAAAAGGACTTTCATTATGAAAGTCCTTTTATCATACGATAAATTTTACATTTAGGAAAATAATATCCTAATATCTGATAATAATAACAACCATTTTTTTCCATACAAGTAGATCCATAAATACTAAGTCCTAAAGAATTCCCAACACCCTTTGTAATAAACTCTAAGTTATCTTTATTCACAATAATACAGAAATCAGAAGAAGGAAGATTTAAAGTACTTTTAACTTCATTTAAAGAAAAACACTTTTCTCCAAAATAAATAGTACCAGTATTAGAAACAATGCGAATAGAAGATGATGAACTTAAAGATATTTTAAATTTTTCATTTAAATCATGATAAGAATATGAAAGTACATGGATATAATTAGAAGATGCTAAATCCCATAGACTTTTAACTTTTGATAAATAAGGATATTTTTTATTATCCAATGTTTCTCCTCCATTAGAAAAATGGATAAATGGTAAAACAATTTCATCATAGTAAGATAAATAGATTCCTTGACAATCATTAATAATATGATTAAGACGCTTAATAATACTATCAAAATTTGAAAATTTATTTTGATAAGAAGAAAAAGAAGAATATTCTAAAAAAGAATTATTAGAAGGAATCGAATGGTTTGAATTCATCATCTCATATGCATAACTATTAAAAAGAACACAAATTGCTTTTAATACTTCATCTCCTAAATAATCAGAATAAAATGACAATAAAGCACTAAGCAAAAACTCTCTTAAAGAAACAGTAATAATTTGATGATTCTTTTGTTTGATAAGAATAGAATAATGATCAGCCATATAACGTGGATCTACTTCATAATCTTTATAATTTAAATTAACTTTTTTCACAATAAAACCATCAACTACTAGATAAATAAGATTTCCTCTAAAAGGAATTCGATTTGCTTTAATAAATTGTTGAGAAATATTCTTTAACTGAATATCATCAAGATCCGTTAATTCTTTTGAAAACTCGTATTGAAAACTCATATATAAATATAAAACATCTTCTCCACCAATATTTTTTATTTCATAGTTTGTAAACATAAAATCACCCAGTAATAGTATGAAAAAAAATGAATAAAATATACAAAAAAAAGAATTAAAATTCAAAATATTTTAATTCTCTATTATCATTACAATCTAATCCAGAAATATAACTTAAATTAGTAAAAATTTGTTCTAAATCAATAGACTTATTATTTAAATAATCATAACTAGCACACATTAATACTTTTGCAAATTTAATAGATTTAAGGTATAAATCTACGAAAGACTCATTACTAGTTTGATTATAGATAGCAGGGTGCCTCCAAGTAGCATGATTAGAATTTAAAAAGTTATGCTTATCTTCTAAAGGATAATGGTAACTAATTGCTTCAAAACGATAAGTACCATCAGTAGTAAAAGAATCTACAAGTTTATAAATAAATTTCTTAATACCATAGCGATCTTTACGAAACAAACGTAATGCTGTTTTCATTTGCTTTAATGACTTATAATAAATAGAGCTCATATCATTTATTTGAAAAGTATTATAAAAAGCATAATCAATGGTTTTATTAAGTTCTTCAGAAAAAGGTTTTGTATCAAAACAAAAACCAGTAAGATCAAATTTATAAGGATTACATTTAGCCCTTCTTGATATCATATCATTATCAAGAAATGTTTCCATAAAAGCATGAATATTATTATATTTATGAGTACTAGGAATACTTTTATGAAATACACCTGTACGATACACAATATAAGGGTGTAAGGTAGAATCTAGAGCATAATGACAAATAAATCCTAATAGAAAAGAATAAGTATCTTTATCTTTTATATTATTATCTTTCATATAACGTAAAAGATTTAAAAAGAATTCCTGTGATTGACAAGCATGAAAATGATATTGAAAACGTCTTATTTTTTTACCAGGAAAAATAGAAAATAAATTATAAAACATTAAACTATCTACACTCTGTCCAAACATTTTACAACGATCTATATCTAAATAAGATTGTATTTCCTCTGGTAATATATCATAAATATCTTTTGTAAAAAAAGCATGAGTTACAGTTGCAGGCATATAATCCCCCCTAAAAACAAATTATAGTTTATATTATATCACATAAAAAGTATAAATTTTACTACTTTTTAGAAATAATTATGATATAATTTATAATAGGGTGAGAATATGATAGAAAAACAGTTTAAAAACTTAGATGAACAAGTCGAAATATTCAAACACAAGGGAATGATTATAAAAGATGAAAAGTATACAAAACAAGTTTTACTAAGAGAAAATTATTTCTTTTTAAATGGATATAGACATTTATTCTTAATATCAGAAACAGATAAAAGATTTAAAGAAGGTACAACTTTTGAAGAAATGTATAGCCTATTTTTATTTGATCGTTCCTTTAGAAATGTACTTTTTAAGTACTTATTAGTAATTGAAAATAACTTAAAATCTATTACTTCTTACCAATTATCAAAAAAATATGGATATAGAGAAAGAGATTATTTAAAACCAAAAAACTTTACACAAGAACCACAAAGACAAGCTCAATTAGATGATTTGTTAAAAAAGATGAAAAGACAAATTAGAGTAAATGGTTCACAACATAGTGCAACTCTACACTATGTATCAAATTATGGATATATTCCATTATGGATATTAGTTAAAGTATTATCATTTGGAATTGTAAGTGAATTGTTTTCTGTACTAAAAAAAGAAGATCAAAAAGATATAGCAAAAGTATATGAAATAAGTCCAGAGACAATGATGGTATATTTACCAATTTTAGCAAATTATAGAAATCTATGTGCTCATGAAGATATCTTATATGAAAACAAAACACAAAAATCAATAGATGATACAGTATTCCATCAGTTATTAAGAATAAAAAAAATGGATGATGAATTTATACAAGGAAAAAATGATTTATTTGCATTAATTATTATTATGAAACAAATGCTAAGTTCAGAAGATTTTAAAAATATGACAGTAGAACTAGATAATATTATAGAAACATTAAATTATAATTTAAATACAATAGAAATTGGAGCTGTACTAAATAAAATGGGATTTCCAATCAATTGGAAAGATTTAGCCAATATTGAAAGGAGTAGAATAGATGATGAGTCATAAGAAAAGTATTCTTCTTATTACCTCATCTTTTTTTATAGGAAGTATTATTACCTTGGCAATTATCTTTTCCATATACTTATCACAAGTTGGCAAACAAATATCTTGTCAAAATAACTCTATTGCAGATGCTGTGGAAAAAGTATATGACGAAGTTGTATCAATTGAAACATACGACTATAGTACAAAGAAATCATCAGGAACAGGCTTTGTATATCAGATAAAAAATCAAAAAGCCTATATTTTAACAAACGAACATATCATAAAAGGAGAGGACATAAGAATTATCACATCAAAAGAAGAAATACTAGAGGGAAACTTATTAGGAAAAGATGCCTATTTAGACTTAGCCATCATAGAGGTAAAAACAAAATATTTCAAAAAAGCATTAACCTTAGGGAAAAGTACAGAAACAAAACTAGGAGATATCGTATTTACAATAGGATCTCCACTTGGATCAGATTACAGAGGAAGCGTAACATCTGGGATATTATCTGGTAAAAATAGATTTGTAGAAACGATGATTAATGATGAGGAAAAATGGGGAATGAGAATGCTTCAAATAGATGCATCTATCAATCCTGGAAATAGTGGAGGTCCACTAATGAATCAAAGGGGAGAAGTCATTGGAATCTGTACTATGAAATTGATTCAAAATGATATAGAAGGAATGTCTTTTGCCATACCAATCGAAGATGCAATAAAACATATGAAAGAATTAGAAAAGAATAATAAAAAGAAGATTTCAGAGATAGGAATTGAGATGGCAAATATTAATGATAGTTCAGTTCTATACAGTAATGATATAACAATACCAGATGAGATAAAAGAAGGCGTTGTTATATTAGAAACGAAAAAGGAAAGTTCTGCAGAAAAAGCAAAATTAAAAAAGGGAGATATTATTACAATAATTAATCAAACTAAGATAAAAAATACCACTCAGTTAAAATATGAACTTTATAATTATGATGTTGAAGATTATATAACAATTACATATATTCGAGATGGAAAACAAAAACATACAAAATTAAAAATAGATAGTTCAATAGAATAGAACTATTTATTTTTTTATGGAAAAATGATATAATAAATACCGCTAAATAAAGGGGATGAATCGAATGCTAAAAATATTTAAAACAAGTTCTGTTGAAAAGACATTAAAAAAGAGTAAAAAAATTACCATAGATTGTTGGATTGATTTAACATCACCTACAACAAGTGAAATAGAAACAGTTGTTGAAAAAACAAGAGTGGATAAAGATCTAATCTTAAAAATGTTAGACGATAATGAGAGACCCCGTGTTGAACAGAGTGAAAATGCAACATTAGTTGTAATTGATACACCATTTTTAGAAGCAGGAGAAGTATCTCATACTTATACTACATATCCCTTAGGAATTATCATTTCAGAGAATAATTATGTAATCACGGTATCACCTAAAAAAATCAATATATTAAGTGATTTTAAACAAAATAAAGTAAAAGATTTTCGAACTGCTAAAAAAATTAGATTTTTAATACAAATTCTTTTAAAAACATCTAATTTTTATTTAAGAGCATTAAAACAAGTAAATGAAGATATTGAACGAAAAGAAGAAGTACTAAAAAAATCTACAGAGAATAAAGATTTGATTGATTTATTACAAATTGAAAAAACATTAGTATATTTTATTACCTCTCTAAAGGCAAATGACTTAGTGCTTGAAAAACTATCAAAAGGAACTATACTACCCTTATATGAAGGGGATAAAGATTTATTGGAAGATGCCATTATTGAGAATAAACAAGCAATAGAAATGAGTGAAATTAATAGAGATATTTTATCATCGATAACAGATACGTATGCAACAATTGTTTCAAACAATTTAAATAATATTATGAAGTTTCTAGCCGGAGCAACTATAGTTTTGTCTATACCTACTATGATATCTTCATTTCTTGGAATGAATATACCATTAGGAATAATTTCGACTAGTCCTTATTCTTTTTTAGGAATCATTATTGTATCAACAATTTTGTCAGTTATTATCGCAATTATTTTAAAGAAAAAGAATATGTTGTAGAATTTTCTTTAATATTTCTATATAATGATTATAGAAAAGAAGGGATGAATATGAAGGATAATATAAAAATATTTTTAAGAAATACATTTATATTTTTTATTGTAGCAATTGTTATATTTTTCATGACTAACAAAGATAAGACATATCCAAATCAAAATTATAATATTCCTAGATATATTAGTAATATAGATATGGATAATGATGGAATAGATGATCAAACAGATATTTTGGAAAATGCTAAAGAATATATTAAAACAAAACCAAAATATAAAAGTAAGTATTATGATACCGGATATCCTAATGATGAATATGGTGTATGTACGGATGTAGTCGCAATAGCTCTAAAGAATGCCGGGTATGATTTACAGGAATTAGTAAATGAAGATATTTTGAAGAACCAAAAGAATTATTCCATAGAAAAAGTGGATAAAAATATTGACTTTAGAAGAGTAAAAAATTTAATTGTATATTTTAAGAATAATTATCAATCTCTAACACTTGATCCAAACGATATTGAAAATTGGCAAGGTGGAGATATTGTTATATTTAAAAAACATATAGGAATAGTCTCTGATAAAAGAAATAATAAAGGGATTAACTATATAATTCATCATGCAAATCCATATCAAACACATTATGAAGAAGATATATTAGGAAAAAGAAAAGACATTGTAGGACATTATAGAATTAGTTAATAAAAAATATCTTTTTAAAATTGTATTGACAAAAAGAGTAAAAAAGAGTAAATTCTTCTTTAATAAACCAAAAGGGGAAAGACGATATGAATAGATGCATAATATATGAAAAATATTTATACAGAAAAAGAAACATAGTTAGACACTGTCTTTTCTCTGACTCATTTTTAGTATGCAATATGATGATTAAAAATGAAATAGAATTTGAAACGGTAATTGATTAAATAGAATTAATTGCCGTTTTTTTGTATATATAAAGGAGGTATAAATATGAGAATAGGAATCGATATAGATGATACAGTAACAAATTCAAGTGATACTTTTATTAAATATGCAATTCAATATAACAAAGAAAAAAATATCAAGCATGAAATAGATTCGACAACTCTTGATACGAAAAAATCCTTTGGATGGGAAAAAGAGAATGTAGAGGAATTCTTAAATAAATATTTAGAAGAATTATTAAGAAATGTTGATGCTAAAAAAGAATCAATTAAAATAATTAATCAATTAAAACAAGAAGGAAATGAAATATACTTTATCACCGCAAGAAGTGAAAGGGAAATAAAAGGAGAAATGTTTAAACTAACAGAAGAGTGGCTAAAGAATAATAATTATCAATATGATTTGCTAGAAATTGATAGCCATGAAAAAGAAAAATCCTGTAAAAAATATGGAATAGATATTTTTATAGATGATAGCTATAAAAACTGTACGCGAATAAAAAAAGAATTAAATATTCCTACATTATTGTATGCAACACGATATAACAACACGGTAAGCAAAGATTTAATAAGAGTAAATAATTGGTTTGAAATATATGATTTTATCAAGAAGGAGAGAAAAAAATGACTAAAAAAAAGGAACCATTAGAGTTTTATGATGAAGAAAAAAGAGAAGATTTTCCAAAAGAACCTGAAGGCATGAGATTTGTATATTTTTATGGAGGTACAAAAAATTATAGAGGATATTTAGTCCCAGAAAATTTATCAAGAGCAGATTTTATGGAAATGTATCCAGAATATATTCCCGAACAAAATATTCCAATATATGAACATAATGGAATAATCTTAAGAGCAGATCCAAAATTTCCTTGCCCAGGTTTTTATATATTATCACTTTCAAAAACATATAAAGCGTTTGATCTATTAGATGATATAACATTTCTTAGATTTTCATTCATTTTAAAAAAAGCAAAAGAAGCAATGAGAAATGCTTTGGGATTAAACTATGCCCATCTTTTATCAAACGAAAAATCAGACCCTTACGTTAATGTTCATTTTTGGTTAGTACCAGTAAACGGAACAACATCACCAGATTTATTAGATTTTGATGTAAAAGAATACTTAAATAGCTTTATCCCAAAAGAAGAGATTAATAAAATTATAGATTATAACAACAAAATGAGAGATTATTTTAAAAAAATAAATTTAGAAAAACTAGATGATGAATTAACAGAAAAAATATCATATTTAAAGTAATAATAAAATATAAGGGGATGATATAATGCATTTAAATATATTTGTAAGTCAAAGATGTTTTGTGTATTGTAAGGGATGTTATAGTCATTCAAGAGAAGAAAAATGTGGAGAAATGCTTGATACAAATAACATTTTGAATTTTCTAAAATATGCTTATAAAAAAGGAATAAAAAAATTGACAATATGTGGTGGAGATCCATTAACAAGACCAGATATTATGGATTTATTAAAACAAATAAAGAAAATAGGATATTATATATCACTAGATACATTGGGAAGTTCAATATTAAAAGATATTAAAATAAATACAAAATTAACCATTCCTAAAACAGATGCAAAAATTCTTTCAAGAACAGTAGATATGATTGGAATACCAATAGATGGATCCACTAATGATATTTTTACAATGTTTAGACCAACGAAAGAAGATATTGTAAAACAACAAATAGATATATGTAATGAATTACATAAATATGGAGCAAATATCTGTATAAATACAGTTCTTCATAAAGGAAATATAGAAGACATTTTTGAAATTGCAAAAATAATTCATTCTTTAGAATATGTCAAAAAATGGCAAGTATTTGAATATGAACCATTTGGAAAATATGGTATAATGAATAAACATTTATTTGAAATAAGTGATAATAAGTTTTTAGAAATAAAAAATAAAATAGAAAAAGATTATAATGATGAAAGAATACAATTTAAAAATTCAAAGTTAAGGAATAAATTGTATATTCTAATTGATAATTCAGGAGACTCTTATATTTCATCTACTTGTAATTTAAAAAGAAATAATAGAAAGATTATAGGAAATATTAAAGAGGAAAAAGACTGGCCTAAGATTATTAAATACCTGAAAATGAAATAGGAGTAAATTTATGAAACATATTGATATAAAAAAAATACTAAATAATAATGAATTTATAGACAAAGAAGTTGTAGTATGTGGATGGATAAAATCAATTAGGAATTCTAAGAATGTATGCTTTATAGAGCTAAATGATGGAACCTCCTTTAAAAACTTACAATTAGTTGTTGAAAAAGATCAATTTCCAAAAGAAGAAATAAATAATCTAAAAATAGGATCTTCTGTAATGATGAAGGGAACAATAGTAAAATCATTAAGAGATAATCAAAGTGTTGAATTAAAAATAAATAACTTTAAAGTATTAGGAAATTGTCCAAGTGATTATCCAATCCAAAAGAAAAAACAAAACTTAGAAACATTGAGAGAAATGCCACATTTAAGGGTAAGAACGAATACATTTAACGCATTGTTTAGAGTAAGAGGAGTATTATCCAAAGCCATTCATGATTACTTTCAAGAAAATGGTTATACATATGTAAATCCTCCCATTATAACATCAAGTATGTGTGAAGGAGCAGGAGATTTATTTAGACTAACAACTCTTGATATTGATGAAATATCAAAAAATAAATATAATCCAGATATCGATAAAGACGACTTTTTTGGTAGAAAAGTTTCTTTATCTGTATCAGGACAATTAGAAGCAGAAGCAATGATTTATGGATTAAATAGGGTATATACTTTTGCTCCATCGTTTAGAGCAGATAATTCCAATACGAAAAAACACTTAGCTGAATTTTGGATAATAGAACCAGAGGCTGCTTTTACAAATATTGAAGAAATAAAAGAAGATGTAAAAGGTATTTTTAAATATGTTATAACAAGGGTGTTAAAGGAATGTCCCGAAGAAATAGCTTTTTTTACTAAGTACTATGATCATAATTTAACAGATAAATTATTAAAATCTTTAGAAACGGATTTTGTAGATTTAGACTATACAGATGCAATTAGGATTCTAAAAGAATCTATGAAAGATTTTGAATATCCAATTAGTTGGGGAAACGGATTAAAAGCAGAACATATTAAATACTTAACAGAAGAGATATTTAAAAAACCAATATTTATAAATAATTCTCCAAAAGAAATAAAACCGTTCTATATAAAAGTAAATGATGATGAAAAAACAGTAGCCTCATCTGATCTTTATTTTCCAGAGATTGGAGATATTATAGGAGCATCTGAAAAAGAATCAGATTATGATAAACTCTTAAATAGAATAAGAGAATTAGGAATGGATGAGAATGATTATAAATGGTATTTAGAGATTAGAAAGTATGGGTCTATTCCACATAGTGGATTTGGGCTAGGATTAGAGAGATTATTAATGTATACAACTGGAATTGAAAACATAAGAGATACCATTCCATTTCCAAGAACAAAAGTTAAAAAATTTATTATGTAGGAGGATATATGAAAAAAATAGTAGCGATAGGTGGAGGAGAAAATGGAAGAACAGCAGAAGATGGGAAAAAGTTAGACTATGAAACATATGAAATAGATAAAGAAATTATAAGATTAACAAATAAAGAAAAACCAAACTTTTTATTTATTTGTCATGCATTTTCTTTTTCGAAAGAAATTCAAGATAGCTATTATGACACAATGAAAAAAATATATGGAGATATATTTGGATGTCATTGTAAGCATTTAAGAAGTGATGAATTAGATGATATAGAAAAAGTAAAAGAAAAAGTTGATTGGGCAGATATTATTTATGAAGGGGGAGGAGACACAGATTCTATGATTAAACTTTGGAAAAAAACAAAGTTTGATAAAGTACTATATAATGCATGGCAACAAGAAAAAGTAATTTGTGGAATCTCAGCAGGAGCAGTATGTTGGTTCAATTCTTGCAATTCTGATAATGAAGATAATTTTGAAGTTGTTAATTGCCTAGATTGGTTTCCTTTCTTTATGACTCCACATGTAGATGAAAAAGGAAGATATGCATCAACAGAACAACAATTAAAAGATAATAAAAAAATTGGATTATTATTAACAAATCGGTCAGCAATAGAAATAATAGATGATCAATATAGAGTTATTTTTAGTAAATTCAAAAAGAAAGATTTAAAAAAGCCGTTTATTATAAAAGCATATTGGAATAAAGATCAATATAGAAATCAAAAATTAACAAATGAAATTCATTTTAAAAATATTAATAATCTATTAAAAAAATAAGCAATATTGCGAAATGTAATATTGCTTTTTATATGGAAACAAAGCACATAAAATAGGATTAAACATATTTTATTATAGGTGATTTTATGAATAATGAATTAATAATTGTAGATGCTGGTCATGGAGGAATGGACAGTGGAGCAGTTGGGAATGGGTTAGAAGAAAAAGACCTAACACTACAAGTGGCAAA
Organism: uncultured Caryophanales bacterium; assembly: GCA_946623125.1. GTDB lineage: Bacteria > Bacillota_I > Bacilli_A > RF39 > UBA660 > UBA3789. Next base: position 24,823 of record CAMOQR010000006.1, read on the forward strand.
ATATATTTATGAAAGATTACAAGAACTAGGTATTCCATCTGTTATAACTAGAACAGAAGATGAATATTTACCAAAATCAGCAAGAATTAATAGAATTAGAACCTTAACAAACAATAATCCCAATACCATATTAATATCTAATCACATAAATGCAGGAGGTGCAGAGGGAGCTGAAGTAGTTTATTCTTTGAGAAATAATCCTACTTTTGCAAATCTAATATTAGAAAAAATCGGACAAAAAGGTCAAATAAAAAGAAAGACCTATCAAAGGAGACTTCCTGAAAATCCAAATCAAGATTATTATTACATCTTAAGAGAAACCAATTCTAAAGAACCAGTACTAATTGAATATGGTTTTATTGATAATACAAAAGATGCTCAAAAATTAAAGAATAATATTATAGATTATGGAGAAGCAGTAGTAGAAGCCATTGCAGAATACTTAGGGTATCCTTATAAACAAAACATAAATAATGAAGAGTATATTGTTCAAAAAGGAGATACCCTATACTCTATAGGAAGAAGATTTAATATTTCAGTTGATGAATTAAAAAAGATTAATAATCTAACAAGTAACTCATTAATAGTAGGTCAAAAAATACTGTTAAGTAAACAAAATATGATGCCAAACCCAAATTATATAGTTCAAAAAGGAGATACTTTGTATTCTATTTCTAAAAACAATAACATCTCAATTGAAGATATTATAGAAATGAATCAATTAACAAATAGTAATTTAAGTGTAGGACAAGAATTATTTATACCAACAAAAGAAGATAAAATAGAAGAAGAGATAATAACAGCACCAGATGATTATGAAATTTACGAAGTAAAAAGAGGAGATAGTCTATGGTTAATCTCCCAAAAATATAATATAACAGTACCAGATTTAATAGAGTTAAATAATCTGCAAAACTTAACTTTACAAATAGGACAAAAAATATTAGTACCAAAACAAGAAATTGCAAATTTAGATCAATATATTGTTCAACCAGGAGACACTTTATGGTCTATTGCTAAAAAATTCAATACTTCTGTAGATGACCTAAAAAGAATTAATAATTTAGATAGTAATCTATTATCAATAGGGCAATTAATTATGATACAAAAATAAAAGAACCATTTGGTTCTTTTTTTCATTTATTAATTAGTTGATTGTCTTGCTTTATAAATTCCAAAACATACTCCACCAACAACAACTAAGATAGCAAGTAAAGCAACAACATCTTTACCATTTGACTTTTCTTCAACTGTTGGAGTAGCACCAGAATCTACTAATGAAATAACATCATATCTTTCTTCAACAGGTTGATCATAAACAGAATCAATTTGAGCCTTAATTTCATCAGCCATAGAAGACTCAGCAAAACCAACCCATGATTTATCTCCAATAATAATATATGGAACACCAGTAGCTGTTTCACTTTCTCCACGTACTTCAGCAACTTTTTTCATTAACTCAGCATTGTCAGAATTATACCATGTTTCATAATCAACTATTTTGAATTTACTACCATACTCTTCTTTAATAGAATCAAACCATTCTTCAGCCTCTTGACAATGAGGACAACCTTCTCCACGGAAGAAATAAACAATAGCCTTATTATCTTCAGTATTTTCTCCTTCTTCTTCTCCTTCAGCCCTAACAGCAAATGGAATAATTAACATCATAGCAAATAACAAAACGAAGTATTTAAAATTTTTCATACTAATAACCTCCTAGAACAATAATAACATAAATACAATAAAATTAAAAATAAAAATCAAAAATTTCACAAATTTATCACAAGATACTCATATCAAAATCTGGGATAAAGCTTTCACTTGCAGCCTCTCCCTCTTGTATAAAAGCATTATTAACCCCAAGCTCTAAAGCATATTGAATAACCTCATTATACTCTTCTTCTGTAACATGACGATTTAAATTTTCATAGATACAAGGATTAACCGGTGTATATTGATTCATAATACTAATAAGGATTTGATCTTTATAAGTATGATATAAATATTCGATTATTTTTTTAGCATCATAGGTATGTCCCGGTAATATTAAAACCCGAACAATTAACCCTTTCTTCATCATACCATCGTCATCTATTTGAAAAGAACCAACCTGACGAAACATCTCATCAATAGCCATTGTTGCAGTATCAAAATAATTCTTGCATCCAGAATAATTCAAAGCCAAGGAATCATCATAATATTTTAAATCTGCCAAATAAATATCAACAAGATTCTTCATCATCATTAAAGTACCAAGGTTTTCATAACTACTTGTATTATAAACAACCGGTATTTTCAATTCTTTGTCTTTAATACGATGAAGAACTTTTGCAATAATAGGGACATAATGAGTAGGGGTAACTAAATTAATATTGTGAGCTCCCATTTCTTGCAATTTTAAAATAATTTCTTTTAATTTCTTATGGGAAACAATTTTCCCATACCCATCAAGACTTATTTTTTTATTCTGACAATAAATACATTTTAAATTACAATGAGAAAAGAAAATAGTACCACTTCCTTTTTCTCCTGAGAGAACTGGTTCTTCCCACATATGAAGACTATAATAAGCAATTCTTAACTTATCTGTAGCACCACATGCTCCAACTTTCTCATAACGATTTACTCCACAATTTCTAGGACATAACATACAATTCTTTAATATATTCATAATAAAACCTCTAGAATATTCTAACATAAAAAAAGAAAACTCCAAAGAGTTTTACATTTGTAATAAATAAAGAACTGCAATACCAATAAAACACAAAGAAAAAGTAATCAACGCAAGAGTCGTAATAATAATATTATTAATATAACCTTCTTCATTAAAATCTTTTTTCTTTTTTATAAATACAGGATGTTGTACCATTTCATTTCTATCTTTTGTTTCTTCCCTTATTTGATTATCTTCTAACATAAGAGACAAGTCATCAGAAGATTCCTGTTTTTCTTCATTTTTTTTACTAAGAAGAGTATCCATAAACTGTTCATTGACCTCTTCTATTGTTAAATTAGAATCTAAATAAGTATCAAGCGTTTCTTGAATAAATTGATCAATTGGTTTATCATGCAAAAACTCAAACTTTTCATAATATCTTTTTGCCATAATAGATAACTGATCTTTTCTTAAATCTCGTTGATCTTTTTCATTAAATGCAACGTTCACATTACCACATCCTAATATTATTATATCAAAAATTTAAAAGATAACAATTATATTTTTAATAACCATTATGTATATGATCTAAAATGATATGAATTAATAACCAAATAGAAAGACAAACTACAAAGAAAAATAATATTTGTTTTTGAATTCCTTCACTAAAACATAAACAAACAATTAAAACAGAATCCAAGATAGTAAGAATTAATTCATGTAATAATTTTTCAATTTTATCAACATGATTAGCAGAATCTGAGAATTCTACTTTAAATTTAATTTCTCCATTCGAAATAGAAGTAATTAAATTAGATACCTCTCCTGGTAATCTTAATAAACCAGAGGTACTATTCACAATATTCTGTCCAACTTTTTTTAAAGAAGATATAGATAAAACATTTGTAATAGAATCATTTTTAATTTTATTTCCTAATACTTCCAATAAATTAAGATTAGGATCTAAATCTTCTAGTACAGATTCTATAATACAGATTCCACGTACTAACATCGTAATATCGTGATCCAATATTAATCCAAATTCTCTTAAAAGAGAAAACGCTTCATGAGAAAATTTCATGATATTAATTTCGTTTAAAGAAGCGGATCCATATCGAATTAATATTCTACGAATCTCACTTTGTAATTTCATATGATCGATTTCTTTTGTAACAGTACACATATCAATCAGAATACGAGTAACTTCTAAATAATTAGCCTCAATGATTGCCTTCATGCATTCTTTTAATAAATCACGATTTTTTTTAGATAGTTCTCCCATCATTCCAAGATCAATATAGATAATTTTATCATTAGAAACCATAATATTATCTGGATGAGGATCAGCATGAAAAAATCCATCATCTAAAGCCTGATGTATATAGTTTTCACTTAATAATAAAGCAATGTTTTCTAGAGAATAACCTTCCTCCAGTAGTTTATCACGATGATGAATAAAGATTCCATCAATATATTCCATGACAATTGTCTCTTCTGTACATAAGTCTACATATACTTTAGGAGAAGAAATATAATTAATAGATAAAGAATTATGATAAAACTGTACAAGATTTGTTACTTCATTTTTAAAATCCAATTCTTGTAATGTAGTATTATATAGTTCCTCTAATAAAGCATTAAAATCTATCACTTTTATAAAACTATTTAAATGAAGAATACTAACAGCCTGTTGAAAAAGTTGAATATCACTTTTCATAATCTCATCTATATTAGGCCTTTTAATTTTAACAACAACTTTTTCTCCATTTAATAAGTTAGCAATATGTACTTGAGCAATAGATGCAGAACCAATAGGGGTAGCATCTATACTCTTAAATACAGAATGATAATCTTGATAACAACGATTTAATATATTCTCAATTTCAGAAAAAGAAAGAGGTAAAGTACTACTACGTAATTTACTTAATTCTTGAATATAATCTTGAGGAAGTAAATCAATTCTAGTAGATAGTATTTGTCCAACTTTAATAAAAGTAGGTCCTAATTCCTCAAATATTTTACAAAGCTTTTGAGGAGTAATACCATCTGTAATTTTATTCTCTCTTAAAATATGAATAATTTCTTTTAATCTTCCATTCATAAAATCCCCTCAGTATTCCAATAATAATTAAAGTAAAAAGAAATAAGAATAAATATATTCTCTAGCAATAACAAAAGAAATGATTGCAATACTACCAAATATAAAATATTTTAATCCAGTAAGCATATTATCTAAACGATAAGAATCCTGTATGATTTCTTTATAATCGTAAGGATTTTTTTTCATAACTTTTCTTAGTTTACGTTCAAGTAATTTTGTATAAATCATATTCCCAATAGATGCCCATACATAACGATTAATAATGATAAAAAGGACATTAAAAAATCGAACAAGATAAGTAAATACAAAAATATGATTAAAAACAAGCATAAACATTGTAAGTGCAAGATCGAAAAAAAACAAAATAAAGCCAGTAATATAAAAGTTATGACTCAAAATATAAGAAGGACCTAAAATACCCGCAGCTAACCAATTTGAGTTTCTTGCATAATAATCATATTTTGTCCCAAAATAATATTCTAAAAGGCTGTGTTCATGTACTTTGTCAGCCTCAATAAACTGACCATTTCTCATATAGCCACAGTGGGTGCAAAAATTCTTTCTCATACTAAAACCACAATTAGGGCAGAACATAATTAACACCTACCTTTATAATATTATACCTCAAAAAAAATATAAAAACTATTCTTTTATTTCAAATTCAACATCCATTAATAAATTCTGAGTAATAGCCTCTCTTTCATACTTAACATCACTTAAAGTATAAATAATAGAATCCATTGCTTCCCATAAAGAAAAAGAAAACAAAAAACTAAATACCGCCATAAAAAACTTATAATTTGTAAAAACATATAAAAAGGCATAAAAGAATAAAGAAAAAAATCCAAATAAAATTAAAAATACAATTTTATTACGATACTTCGCATATTCTTTTTGTATTTTATATAATTCAATTGCATAATGTTCTTTCATAACATGTTTAATAATATCTTGCTCTTTAGGAGTAAATTCACATCCAGTAATAATCAATTTAATAGGTACATCATTCCCTAACATAGATGTTTTATCTTCTATATATTCATAAACATCCTTTTCAAGATCTATTTGATGTCCAATAGTCCAAGTATCAAATATTTCACTTTTCTCTTGAACATTTAAAAAGATTTTTGCTTCTCCATTATCGGTTAAGAATTCATTATGAATATAACCATCTAAATACTGTTCATTAGAATATTGGTGAATTTTATCTTTCATTTTTTTTTGAAAATTATTCATCTTCAACACCTACCATAAATAGAATATCATAATTTATGGAAAATTTGGAAAACAATAAGAGAAATTTTATTGTTTGACAGGAAAAAAGATAAGAATTAAAATGATAATAGAAAGGAGTGTATGGGATGAAAAAATATATAGCAGAGTTTATAGGAACATTTACACTAGTTTTTTTGGGAACAGGAGTGGCAATTGTATCTGATGGCAATCTAGTAGCAACATCTCTAGCATTTGGTCTTGCCATTATTGCATCAGCCTATGTAATAGGAGATATATCTGGTTGTCATGTGAATCCTGCTGTTTCATTAGCAATGTTAATATCTAAAAAAATGACAAAAAAAGACTTCATTGGTTATGTATTATTTCAAGTCTTAGGAGCAGTATTTGCAACAGGATTTTTATATGGCATTTTAATCGGAACAAGTATTGGAGTAACATCACTTGGTGCAAATGGATTTGAATCATTATCTGCAAGTAACATCTCAATTGTTGGAGCCATAATGACAGAGATAATCCTAACTTTTGTATTTATATATACCATTTTAGGTGTAACTAGTGATAAAAAATATGCTAGTGTATCAGGAATTGTAATTGGCCTTACCTTAACTTTTGTTCATTTAATTGGTATTCCTTTAACAGGAACATCTGTAAATCCAGCAAGAAGTCTTGCTCCAGCCTTATTCTTAGGTGGAGAAGCCTTAAAACAAGTTTGGGTGTTTATCGTAGCACCATTACTTGGTTCTGCACTTGCTGCATGTACTTATCATTTTTTAAACGAAAAATAAATGATAAAAATTATACGTAAAATATAAGAAAAATGTAAAGAAAAATTTACGTCAAAAAAAGAATATGCTAAAATACACAATAGGAGGTAGAAAATATGAGAAAAGAAAATATGATTCAAAGCGTTGTAATGGTAATGTTGGCTGTTACAGTATTAGCAATGTCAGTAGGTTTTGCTGCATTCAATCAAACATTAAATATCAATGGGAAAGCAACTTTTTCAAAGGCAACATGGGATGTTCACTTTGATACAGACTCTTTTAGTGAAACATCAACAATAAAATCAGATAAAGCAAAGTTACAAGTAGGTAATACTGCAATATCATATGAAGTAACTTTACCAAAGCCAGGTTCAACATATTCATTTACAGTTAACGCTAAAAACTATGGAACAATTGATGCAGCATTAAAAAAGATTACAATTACACCAGTTTTAACAGAAGATCAAAAGAAATTTATTTCATATGAAGTAAATTACAATGGAACAAAATATGAAGCAACAACTGACAACTTAGATATCGCATTAGCAGGAGATTCAACTGGAAATGGGAATGGGGCAACACATCCAGTAGTTGTAACAATTACATATAAAATGCCAACAGAAGCAACAGCACTTCCTCAAGAAGACGTTACACTTGATATGACAGTTGCTTTAGACTATGAAGATAAAGCAAATTAATAAAAAAGAACAAAACCAAGATTGATAAGAATTACCCGTTTAGGTAATTCTTATCAACATAATTGGGGTTGAGACCATGAAAAAAAATGAAATATACATACTAGAAGCAATACTATTTGTTTGTATCATAATATTTAATATTGTATATAAAAATTATATTTACCTAAATCTTTCTATAACAACAATTGGAATCTATTTCATAGTGAGATTTGGTTTAATGAAAGATAATAACTACTTGAAAAAAGGGGCAATAAGACTTGTTATATCTTCTTTACTAACATATTTTATAACAATCTATGCTTTAGGATTATTGCTAGGATATCAAAAAACAATCTTTTCATTTAAATTATCCTATTTAATGAAAGTTGTTTTAATAGAAGCATTTTTAATTGTTATGGAAGAATTAATAAGATATATCATAAGTAGAAATACCCCACATCAAAAATTACCAATAATTATATACACATTAATACTAGCAGTATTAAATATTATAATAGAAATAAATGGATATAACTTATCAGATAATGAGGCGAAGTTTATTTTTCTTTCAACAGTCATAGTACCTGTATTATGCAGAGAAGCCATTTGTTCCTATATCACATACAAGATATCTTATGTACCAAGTCTAATATTTAAGTTATCAATTGTGCTATATCAATATATATTTCCAATTATTCCAAATTTAGGGAATTATTTATATGCAACAACAAACACTTTACTACCATATGTGATTTATATATTAATCAAAAAATTTCATGACTATAAAGACAATGAAAAAACATATCATAAAAAAGCCAACAAACGTTTAGCAACAATTCCATTATTAACATTATTAATAATTTTAATAATATTAATATCAGGAGTATTTAAACACACCATGATAGCAGTTGGATCTAATTCAATGGTACCAACCTATGAAAGAGGAGATGCCATTATTTATGAAAAAAGAGATATCAAAAATATAAAAGTAGGAGAAATCATAGCATTTCGAAAAGATGGAAGAATTATTACACATCGAATTATAAGTATGAAAAATAGTAATAATAAATACACTATAAAAACAAAAGGAGATGCGAATAGAACACCAGATGCTTTTATTGTAGAAGATAAAGAAATCTTAGGAGTTGTAAAATTTAGAATAAAGTATATTGGATTTCCAACCTTATGGTTCAATGATTTATATACTGGGAAGGGGACAGAGTAGTATATGACCTATGCAAAAAGACAATATATCATCTTTATATTTTTCTTAATAACCTTATGTCTAGGTTCTTTTTGCATAGTTAGAAGTGTCAATAATAAAAAAATTATTACTCTAAATTATCAAGAAAACAATAACATTGACTATAAAGTATATTTAAAAGAAAATAACTTCTTTGATGAAAAATATATGGAAAAAGGAAAAACCTATATCACGAGTCTAATTGATTATATAAAAATAGATTATTCTTATAACATAAAATTTGATCAAGAAGTAAATGCAGATTATACTTATCAAATTAAAGCCAAAATTGAAGCAAATAAAACAGATAATGAAGCAGAAAATTATTGGGAAAAAGAATATGTCATTACAGAAGAAAATAAAGGAAGTATAAAAAATAAAACGAATTTATCTATTAATCAATCAGTAAATGTAGATTATAATAAATACAATAATATATTAAAAGATTTTAAAAATTCACTAGGTCTAACAAATTCAGATGGAATATTAAAAGTATATTTAGAAGTAAAAGAAAAAATAAATGGAGAAGAAATAGAAACTCCTATTAATAGTAAAATGATTTTACGTCTACCACTATCACAACTTGCAATTGAGGCAACAATTGAAAGTGATGTAAATAATAGAACAAATGAAATTAGAAAAGTTGTAGAAGAAAAAAATCCAGCAATTATTTTAATTGGAGTAATCGGAGTAATTTTATTACTAATGAGTATTACCTTTATATGGATTTTAATAAGAAATAAAAAAATATATTCTATTAATAATCGTTATGAATTAGAGTTAAAAAAAATTCTAACAACATATGATAGTATCATTGTAAATGTAGAAGAAAAGCCTTCTCTTGAAGATTATAATGTAATTCAAGTAGAAAGTTTTGAAGAATTAATTGATGCGCATAGTGAAATTAGAATGCCTATTAATTATTACAAAGGAGTAAACTATAGTTCTTTTATCTTATTAAATGATAAATCAGCATGGGAATATGATTTAGTAAAAAATAATAAAAAAAGGAGTGCCAAACATGAAAGGTAAGGAAACTACTATCGTTACTGTGTTAGCACTTTTTTGTTTTCTATTTATGAGCATTGGATATGCAATGTATGGAGCAAATGCAACAGTAACGGGACAAGCAAAATTTATAAAAAATGGAAAAACATCTATAACAAGTGCAATTTTATCAGATTATAAAAATCTAGAAAATCCAGAAAATCCACAAGTAGATGGAAATAGAATCTCATTTGATTTAAATTTTAATGTTGCAAGAACAGAAGAAGCCTTAAATGATCAATATTATGCAACTTATACAATTACAATAACAAATGATTCATTTTTAGATTATACATTTGAAACTGGTAATTTTGTACCAAGCCTAAATACATCGAATAATGAAGATATAAGTGTATCGTATAAAATGGAAGGAATTGAACCAAATGAGGTAATTCCATCAAAAGAGGCTAAGACGTTTACATTAACCATTACTATGATTCCTAATAACGTAGGAAACTTCAATGTATCAGGAGATACAGAATTTAATGGTGATGAAAACCAAGAAACTGGTTCATTAATAGGTACGATTCCAAAAAATATAACAGGATCTTTAAAAAATAATAATGATAGAATGGAAATAACAGCATCTATTATTAACTCTTATGAAAATGATAAGAATTATAACATTAAAATAAATAGTAATAAATTTGAATTGGTTGATGAAAATGATAATGCACTACAAACATATACGATTGGTGCTAACCAAGAACAAGAAACTAAGTTCTATATTAAATTAAAAGAGGATGCAAGATTTGCTGTAGAAACACAAAGTATTAATATATTTTTTGAACCGGAAGATGGAACACAGACAAGTATGGGAGTAGTAACCATAGAAGTAAGTAAAGATACAACAATTGTTGATGTAACACCACCAACAATAAGCAGTGTAGAAGCCTCTTTCCAAGCAGCAAAAGGAAATGTATTAGTTTCTTATCAAGCAAATGATAACGTTCAAATAGATCACTTTACAATTGAGGCATACAAGGTAACAGACGGAGTAGGAACTCTATATTCAACAAATACGGCAACCGGTGATACAACAAATTATACCGTAACGAATCTTGAAGATGGAGACTATTACTTTAAAGTAATTGCAGAAGATACAAGCGGCTTAACAACAGAAAAACAAACAGATACAAGTAATTATTTATGGACGATGCCAATTACAATTTCAATTTCAGGAGGATCTCCAAACGGAAATTACACAGTAGATTATGGACAACCATATACAGTAAACATAACCGCAAATAATAATAGAGCAGTTCCTAGTAGTTTAACTGTAAAAATGAATGATGTGACATTAGGTGAAAATGATTATTCTTATACAGTAAGAAATGGAACGGGTACATTTAGTATTAATAGCGTAACTGGTAAACTAGATATTAGTGGAGAAACAACAGATTCAACTTGTTTAATCAAAGGAACAAAAATAAAATTAGCAAATGGAAAAGAAAAAAATATTGAAGATATAAAATATGATGATTTACTATTAGTTTGGAACTATGAAACAGGAAAAGTAACAAAAGAATATCCATTATGGATTGAAAAACCAAAATCAACAACAACTTATACAAGAATAACGTTTAGTGATAAATCATATATTAATATATATGGAGATCATGCATTCTTCAGTTATGATAAAGAGAAGTTTGTTCAATCCACAAATACAGAAGATTTTCATATAGGTACAAATATTTTAAAACTAACAAAATCCAATAAACTAAAAAAGGTAAAAGTAACAAACATTGAAACTAGCGAAGAAGAAACAACATATTATTTTGTAGCATCTACAAGATACTATAATGTAATTAGTAATGATTTTATAACAACAGATCGTTATACAGATATTACAAATCTATATCCATTTGATAATAATATTACATGGAAAAACACTAGTAAAATGAAAATTCTTGATTATAAATACTTAGAAGATGTTTTACCATATTATTTATATAAAGGATTTAGAGCAGGAGAAGTTGCAGTCTTATTAGCAAACAACAAAACCAACCTAGAGGAGTTTAAAAAGTATATAAAAACATCAATTATATCAGAGAATATGCTACAAGAACCTATCATGAAAGAAAATGATCGATACTGGGCAGTAACTACAGATACTGGTAAAGATAAAAAACTAGTAAAAGAAGGGGATTATATTACATTACCAAAAAAGAAAAATATAAAATATTGGTATAGTACATCTGAAAACAAAAAGTATAAACCAGGAGAAAAAGTACAAGTATGGACTGGAATGCATTTTGAATCAGTAAAATAAAAATATCCACAAGTAATTGTGGATATTTTTATGACTTAATAAAAGTTTTAATAAAAGAAGAACAAGAAATATTATCACCATAAATTTCAAAATGATTTAATAATTCTTCTAAGGATTGATCAGCATCAAATACATTCTGACAATATCTTAAAATTTCATTTTTTTGTTTATTAGAACCTAATAAATACAACTTAAATAAAGAAAATGCTTTCAAAGTAGATAATAAATATTGACTATTAGCACAATAATCATAATCATCATAGTCATCATCAATAGAATTTTCATATAGATACATTGAGTAATAACTAACTAATAATTGATTAATTCGATCTACTAAATCAAATTGAAAAGTATTAGCATCTAATTCAAAAGCATATAATAATTCAATAAAAATACTAAGAACTTCCATATTATAATAATCACGAATAATTCCCTTTTTAGATGCTAACTGAGTATGAGCAATCTCATGTATATAAGTAACAGCAGTCATAGAAGTATTCAATTTTGGTAATAATATTTTTTCAAAATAAATATTAATTTTATTCAAAATTTCTGAAAAATCTTTTTCATTTGATAAAGGTTCAGGCAGAACAACAAGACTTCCATTATAAAAATCTGTTTCCATAAAATGAACAGGTAATAAAAATGGATCAATTTTGATAGATGAATAATTATAATAATCAATAAATTCACCTGTAGAACATAGTCTTCTATTTTTAAAAACTGTTTCATAACTAGAATGACTCATGTATCCAATTTTATGTGTCTTAAAAAGGTAATTGAAATATTCTTGAGTGTTTTTTCGTATATTAGATAAGGAAATGATAGGAAGAGAAAGAGATGAAAGATCTGGAGTATCTATTTGAGAAATAGAAAAAAGTTCTTGGGCTACTTCAAGTGATACCTCATATTTCAATAAGTCAGTATCGTTTCCATATAATAACAAAAATAATTTTAAATCATTCATTGTATATTTACCCATAACCCACCACAAGGCGTATTATAACAAATAAGTCTATACATTTAAAGAAAAATATTATAAAATACAGCTATAAAAAATCATGTTAAATAATGATAAAGGAGAAACTTATGCCAGAAAAAGAGATAAAAATAGTAGATACGGATAATAAAGAAAAGCACGGAGAAAACAGATGCCCTCAATGTGGAGCAAGTGATGTAACCTATAATACAAAAAAAGGAAAATTAGTTTGTAATTATTGCTATACAGAGTTTGAAGCAGAAGAAGTAGAAGGAATCGAAAAAGAAGCCAAAAATTTAAAAGAAGAAATAAGAGGCTCTGGAACAAAAGATATTGATAAAAATGCAGACGATATTATTACATTAAGATGTGGAGGATGTGGAGCAGAGGTTGTAATTAATACAAGTGAGGCAACAAACGCAAGATGCCACTGGTGTAGAAGTATTCTATCAGTTAATGCTCAGGTAGATAACGGAGCCATACCAGATGTTGTTTTACCATTTAAACTAGAAAAAGAAGATGCTCAAAAGAAGATTCAAGCATTTGTTGATAAAAGACAATTTTATGCAAATAATACCTTTAAAAAAGAGTTTACGACAAATAACATTATGGGAGTATATTTCCCATACATGTTAGTAGATGCTAATTGTCATGGTAAATTCCACGGAAAAGGAGAACATTTAGTAAGAAAATACACAGTAAAAGTAGATGACAAAGAAGAAACAAGATATGATGCAGATTTATATGAAATAGACAGAGAGTTTGACATATCAATTGACGATTTGTCAATTGAATCAAGTTCCGATAAATTGGATAAATCAAATAAAAGTAAAACAACAAATGTTATTAACTCTATCATGCCATTTGACACAGAAAATTGTGTCAAATATAAAGCCAATTATCTTGCAGGATACTCATCAGAAAAAAGAGATGTAAATATAAGAAATATTGAACCAAAAGTAGATAAACAATTAAAAGATATTACAAGACATGCTTTAAATAAAGAAGTAAAATTCTATGACCGTGGTGTCATGTGGGAAAAGGAAGAACTAGACATTAAAGGAAAACAATGGATAAGTGCCTATTTACCAGTATGGTTATATTCCTATCAGGACCCAGGAAAAGTACTTCATTATGTTGCAGTAAACGCAAGAACTGGAGAGGTCATGGGAAGTATTCCAATGAATAAGAAAAAGTTAGCATTAATAAGTTTATTTATTGATCTAGTGATATTCTTAATTGCTTTCCTTCTGGGAAACTATGGTAGTCAAGGATTATCCATTATATGTTATATTATGTTAATTATTGGACCAATTTATTATGGAGTAAAATCTTCTAAATATCGAAATGCATCAGCAAGACATACTTATGAAAAAGAAACGAAACAAGAAATCACCAATGTAAAATCAGTAGACAATTTATTAAAACATAAAAAAGACTTATCAAATTCAAGTATGACCGGTGCCAATAATAATAAATTAGAAGGAGAACATATAAAAATAGTAAAGGATGAGTAAAATATTCACATTTTGTGAATATTTTTTTTAAGAAAAAAAGACTATTTCCTCATAAAATGATAAAATAATAATAGGATAATCTATTCAGGAGGGATAGTATGAATGAATATGATATAAAAGATTATGGAATATTTAGTGATGCTATAGCAACAACAAAAAATTATATTGAAACAATTAGAGATGCAGAAAATACAATTAGTAATGCAAAAACAAAAATTGGAAATGAAAGTATCTTTATGGGGCCAATTCAAGAAAATTGTATGGAAGAGTTTCAAAATGTAACCCAGAGTCTAACAGGGTATACATCAGACTATGAAAAATTGAATAATTACTTAACCGCAACCAGTCAGTCCTATCAAAAAGCAGATACGGATGCGACCAAAACAATATCTGATACAGTTTATAGAGCATAAAAAAATAGTTTTCAAGAGAAAACTATTTTTTTATTTATGAATCATATTACTTTCGTAAAATAAAGGAAACATTTGATATCCATTATTCTTTAGATAATCAATTGCATCAGGAAGTATCTCCGTAGTAATTCCATTATAATCATGAAATAAGATTACTTCTATATTCTCATCAATTGAAGATGTAAAAATATCCCAAGCCTGTTCTCTAGAATCAAGTCGCCCTCCGTCTCCATCTTTCGCATTCCAATCAACCCAGCCATATCCTCTTTCTCTTAAACGCTCAATAATAGGATCCTTTAAATTTTTAGCAGTAGGACTACCACCAGGAAATCTTAAAATATTTGTAACATAGCCGCCAGTTAACTCTTTAACAAGGTCTTCCTGTTTCACAACAGCATCCATAAAAGAATCTGTACTATTATATAATCCTCTAAAAATAGCATGAGTATAAGTATGATTAGCAATGGTATGGCCTTTCTTTAAATACTCAGGATAACGAATCCAACAATTTTCACTCTTATTATCGTAGCAATATTCTCCATTAATATTTGTAGTAAAAAAAGTTGCTTTCACATCATATTGATCTAAAATATCAAAAATACGATAAGTATTATAATAAGGACCATCATCAAAAGTTAAATAAGCAATCTTTTTATCAGATTCTCCCCGAATAATTGCATCTTCCATTTCTTTAATCTTTTTAAAATAATTCTTCTTTATATCTTCAATAGAAGAGTCTAGATTCTGATATTTATGATAATCATCAACTAATACTTGATACTCCTTCTTTTCTTTTTTTAATTGTTTTTTTAATTCAGATATTTCCATTTCACGGGTAGAATATTGTTTTTTTAAGGAAGAGGCATGGAAATATAACAGAATAGAAATCCCAATAAATAAAATCATAAAAAATAAAAGATAATAAAAAGAATGGGATGAATGTAAAAATTTAGTAGTTTTATGATTTAATTGTTTTTTACTTTTTGATACTCTTTTTTCCATAATTCTAATAATCCCACCTTATCTTCAGATTCCATACGAATTTTCTTCATTTTCTCTTCTAAATCTTTTGACTTACTATGAATAGAATCCATCTCTTTTTTTATTTTTTCTTCTTCCTGAGAAAAGACTGACAAATTAGAATAATGAACACATTCAAAAATAAGAAAAGAACTAATCAAGAAGAAAACAATTGTCACAAAAAAAGTTACAACGAAAAAAAACTTCTTCATAATATCACCACATTTATTTTATCGACAATCAAAATAAAAGTAAAGAGTGTAAGAAATCTCCTTTTCTTTTTTACAAAAACATGATATAATAACCGTGATTTGAAAAGGGGGATGCCTTTATGAAAAAAATAGTATTAAAAAATATCTTAAGTTTACTGGTCTTTTTCATTGTATTATTAACAATAATAGAAATATTTCAATTAGACATATTACCAAATAAGTATTTAATAATTTTTTTAGTATCAGAAATATTTTTATATGGATTATGTGTTTTACTATATAACTTAAAAAAGAAAGTTTGGATTATTCTTGGAATAATCTTCTTTATCATTACAATTATAGGAAATATAGGTCTATATTATTATTTAGATAAAACAAATAAATATATGGATAATAATTTTGCAATAAAGTCTTATTTTGTAAAAACAAAATATTATGTAATAGCCAATACAAATAATGAGATTAATGGAGTAGAAGAATTATCAAAAGATACAACAATTGAATATTATAAGTTTAGTAGAGCAATTGATTTAGCCATGAAAAAACTTGGAAAATATCAATATCATAGTACAGATAATGCATATGATACAATGTTAAAGGTAATGAATGAGAATAAATATTTCTTAATATCTCAAGCAGATTATACATTTATATTAGAAGCAAGTAATGAAATGGATGAATCTTATTTTAAAATTATCAACGAATTTGATGTCTTAGAAGAAAAAAAGATGAATGAAAAAACTCCTGAAGTATTTAATGTTTATATTAATGGATTAGATTATTCAGGAAACAGAAGGGATTATAATTTAATTGCAACAATTAATACGAAGACACAAAAAGTAGTATTAACATCCATTCCAAGAGATTTCTATATTGATATTCCAGCATATGGAATGAAAGATTCTCTAACAGCATTAGGAACTGTAGATCCAGAAATATCAAAAGAAGCCTTAGAAAACCTATTTGACATTAAAATAGATTATATGATTAATCTATATACAGAAAGTTTAGTAAAAGTAGTTGATACCATTGGTGGAGTAGAATTTTGTTCAAATAGTAACTTTTATACAAGTCATGATATGACATTAGGAAGTTATGATGACTATGGAGAAAAATTATATGTTACAAGAGGATGCAGAACATATAATGGATTAGAAGCCCTTGCCATCGCAAGAGAGAGAGTACATATTAAAAATGGAGATCGTGCAAGACAAGATAATTGTAGACAAATTTTAATTAATGTTGTAAAGAAATTAGCATCTATTACAACGTTAACAAACTATGAAGAAGTATTAAACTCTTTTGAAGGACTATATACAACAAATATTAATAAAAAAGCCATTACAAATCTAATTAAAATAGGAATTAATAATCCAAACTTTGAAATCATAGAACAAAGTGTAGATGGAGTAGATGGAAAAGGAACTGGAAGACTTGGAACAGGTATTGTATGGACATTAGAGCCAAAAATGGATACCGTAGAAAATGCATCTAACAAAATTAAAGAAATCATGAATGAAAAATAAAGTCCATTAGGACTTTTTTTATTTCAAAAAAGAAATATTAAGGTATAATGAAAATAAGGAGTAAATAAAATGAAAGAATATATAGAAAAAGATCAAAAATTTACCATAAAAGAATTAATTTGTATTGGATGTATGGTATTTGTAATTTCAGGGATATTTGGATGGGTATATGAATTTTTCTTTTATTATATGAATAGTGGATTTCAAAAGTTTTATATGAGAGGAGGAAACTATCTACCTTGGATTAATATCTATATGTATGGATCTTTTTTAATCATTTTCTTAACATATAAAAGAAGGAAAAAACCATTACAAGTATTTTTGATAAGCGTCGTATCAACAGGAATTCTAGAGTATTTATCAGGAGCCATTCTCTATGGTATGCTTGGATGGACAAAATGTTGGGACTATAACCAAGAAATATTAAATTTTGGAAATATTGGTGGATATGTTTGCTTAAGAAGTGTACTAGTTTTTGGATTATGTGGATTATTACTAATATATGGAATACTACCAGTATTAATAAAGATAGTAAAGAAGAGCACTATTAAAATATTGTTACCAATAACAATATGTATTGCTTGTATCTTTGCAGTAGATGAGGTCTATAATTTAATATTTGATTCTTATTTTTCCCTTCCGGGAGCCCATGAATATTATGAATCAAAAGGATGGGAATATCTATATTTTAAATAATATGATATAATATAGGGCAAAAGAGGTGATACTATGAAAGAAGGAAAATCAAAACAATTATTGACAGAAGAAGACTTTGAAGCAATTAAAAATAAGAACCATGAGTATTTAAATAGTGTAGGAGCAGATTATTATGGACAAGGAGAATACGAAAAAGCAAGAATTTATTATGAGTTAGCATCTACATTAGGAGATACAAATTCTCCAACAAATCTTGGATATATTTATATGTATGGAAGAGATGTCCCAATTGACTATTCTGTTGCGATAGCGTTTTATCAAATAGGAGCAGAACAAGGAAATATTGATGCTTTTTATAAACTAGGAAACATCTATCAAAGTGGAAAAGGAGTAAAAAAAGATCCTGTATTAGCACTACAATATTATGATGAGGCACTTAACCGATTAAAAAAAGAAGATCCTCAAGATCCAGAAGATTACCCAAGTTTATTTTTCACTCTTGCAAGAGAAATGATGCCAGGAGGATTAAAAGAAAAAAATCTTGGTAGAGCATATGATTATTTATTAATTGCTAAAGAAGGATATGAAAGACAAATCAATCACTTTGGGGCAGGTTATTACAAAGATATTTTAGAAGAGACAAATAAAACATTAAATAATCCTGTTTTCGACAATATTAGAAAACAAGAAGTACAAGCACCAAAATATGAATTATATCAAGATGAATATATGATGAAAGAAACATCAACATCTGGAGAATTAATCGATGTAAGATACAAATATGAAAAACAAGAAAATCAATATATATTAGAAGATAAAAATCATGAGTATCATGAAGTATATGAAAGTGAATTAGAAAGAGTATAAAAAAATATCCACAACTAATTGTGGATATTTTTTTTAAGCTCTTCTAAAAAAGGGGTAAAAGCAGAAGGAAGAGCATAATCATTTTCAATTTCTTCTAAAGTGACCCATAAATAAGAATCAATATAATGATCTAATTCAATATAATAACTATTCATAAACCATTTCTTATGAGTAAAGATATGTGTATTTGTAATTCCTAACTTTACAGATAAAAGGTCAGGAAATAGCCTATGAATATCTTCATAAGTAAGAAAACCTTGATAATTTGGAAATTCCCACATATTTTTTAAAAGCCCTTCTTTTCTTTTACAAATAGCAAATTTATGATTACATTTTAATAGTAATAAAGTATACTCTTCCTCTAATTTTTCTTTTGATTTAATTTTTCTAGGAATAAGAGACTCTCTTCCATTTAAATGTGCTTTACAATGATACTTTACAGGGCATAAATCACATTTAGGATTCCCATTTGGAATACAAATAACCTCTCCTAATTCCATCATTCCTTGGTTAAAATCTCCAGAGTTTTCTGGTAGGATAGAGCGGATTTCATTCCCAATTTGCTTCTTTGTCTTTGGATTAGAGATATCAAGATCTAAATCACAAATTCTAGAATAAACTCTCATAACGTTTCCATCAATGGCAACCTCAGGAAGATGAAAACAAATAGATGAAATTGCCCCAGCAGTGTATTCCCCAATTCCAGGAAGAGATAAAATATCGGAATAGGTATGAGGAAATTCTCCATCATAGTCTTCCATAATTTTAATTGCAGCCTTTTTAAGATTTCTCGCTCTAGAATAATAACCTAATCCTTCCCATAGTTTTAATAACTCATCTTCAGATATGATACTTAAAGCCTTAATATTAGGTAAACGTTTCATAAAACGTTGATAATAATCAATAACCGCCTCAATTCTAGTCTGTTGTAGCATAATCTCACTTATCCATACATGATAAGGATCATGATCCATCCTCCAAGGAAGCATTCTTTTATTATCACAATACCATTTTAAAATTAATTCAACACAATTCATCATGCAAAA
Organism: uncultured Caryophanales bacterium; assembly: GCA_946623125.1. Classification (GTDB taxonomy): domain Bacteria; phylum Bacillota_I; class Bacilli_A; order RF39; family UBA660; genus UBA3789. Next base: position 45,059 of record CAMOQR010000006.1, read on the forward strand.
ATTATAACAAAATATATCTCCAATATTCAATAGAAAGTATAAATCAAATAAAAAATTTGATATACTAATAAAAGGTGATAATATGAATGAATTAATAGAGTATAAAGATTTAGCAAATAAATCAAAAGAAGAAATACTAAAAGAATTTCAAACATCAGAAGAAGGATTAACAAAAGAAGAGATAAGAAAAAGACTAGAAGAATATGGAGAAAATATTGCGACAAAGAAAACAAAAAGAACAGCCTTATTTTTTATTATAGAAAGTTTTAAAGATAAATTTGTATTAATTTTAATTGTACTTGCTGCAATAGATTTTATGACAAATGATACGATAGGTGCATTAATCATTTTAGGAATAACCATTATTAGTGTAATTATTCGTTTTAGCCAAGACTATTCAACTTATAAATTTAATGAAAAACTACAAGAAAGAATTAAAATATTCACAGATGTTATACGAGAAAATCAAAATAAAGAAATTAGGCAAGAAAAAGTTGTATGTGGAGATATTATCACATTAAGTGCAGGGTCTGTAATACCTGCTGACTTATATTTATATGAGAGTAAAGATTTATTTGTTAATCAGTCATCTTTTACAGGAGAAAGTGAATCTGTTGAAAAAATAGCAAATAAAAGAAGTGATACAACAGATCCGATTGATATGTCAAATATTTGTCTAATGGGATGTAATGTAATAAGTGGTCAAGGAAAAGGAATTGTTATAAAAACTGGGCTAAACACTTATATGGGAAAAATGAATATCAAAAAAGAAGTTGTAAAAGAAGAAACTTCCTTTGACAAGGGAATGAATCATATTACAGGATTACTAATAAGATACATGGTAGTCATATCCGTTCTAGTTTTCATCATATATGGTATGATTCGTGGAAACATCAAAGAAGCAGTTTTATTCGCATTATCCGTTGCGGTAGGAATAACTCCAAGTATGTTACCTATGATTGTAAATGTAAACTTAACAAAAGGAAGTAAAGCACTTGCTAAAAAAAATACATTAGTAAAAAGTATAAAATCAATTCAAAATTTAGGTTCAATGGACATATTATGTACAGATAAGACAGGAACATTAACTAAAAATAATATTGAATTACAAAAATATATTAATGTAAAAGGAGAAGATGATGAATACGTATTAAAATGTGCTTATGTAAATAGTAATTTAAGTACAGGATATAAAAATATTGTAGATAAAGCCATTATTCAATACGCAAAAAGTCATAATGTAGATATTGCAAGTTATAAAAAAATAGATGAAATACCATTTGATTATATTAGAAAAAGATCATCCATTGTAGTAGAAAATGATAAGACATATTCTGTAATTGCCAAAGGAGCCTTAGAAGAAATAGTAAAAGTATGTGACATGGCATTAATAGATCAAAAAGAAGTACCAATTTCTAATGAAATCATAAAAAGAGTAAATGATAAAGCAGAAGAACTTGCTAAAACAGGAATGCAAGTAATAGCACTTGCTGTAAAACATGAGTATAAAGGAAAAGATATTTTTAATGTAGAAGATGAAAAAGAATTAACATTAATTGGATTAATTGCCTTTTTAGACCCACCAAAACCATCAGCAGAAAAGACAATAAAAAAATTAAAAGAATATGGTGTAGATATAAAAATACTAACAGGAGATAATGCATATGCTACTAAAAGTATCTGTAATGCTGTTGGAATTAATAGTAAAATAATAACAGGAAAAGAAATAGAAAAATTAAATGATCATGAATTATCTAAAATAGTAGAAGAAATTGATATATATGCTAGAATGAATCCCTTACAAAAAGAAAGAGTAGTATCAATACTAAGAAAAAATGGACATTCTGTAGGTTATATGGGAGATGGAGTAAATGATGCTCCTGCATTATCAGCATCTGATGTAGGAATAAGCGTAGATAGTGGAACAGACATTGCAAAAGAATCAAGTGATATCATATTATTGGAACAAAATCTAGAAGTAATTCATAACGGAGTAATAGAAGGAAGAAAAGTATATGGAAATATTTTAAAATATATGAAACTAGCTCTAAGTCAAGACTTTGGAGATGTTTTCAGTATTATGATTGCAAGTATATGCTTACCATTTCTTCCACTATTACCAATACAAATGTTAATTCAAGATTTTATTGTAGAATTATCTCAAATAGGAATCCCATATGATAATGTAGATGAAGATTTTATAAAAAAGGTTAGAAAATGGGATATTAAATCTATCAGTAAATTTATGACAATCTTTGGAATTATTTCATCTATAACAGATGTAGTAGCATTTATCATATTTTGGTTTATCTTCAAATATAATACAATAGAAAAACAAGCATACTTTCAAACAGCATGGTTTGTAGAATGTATTATTTCAGAAACATTAATGATTTTCTATATCAGAACAAATCATATAACAAAATCAAAACCAAGTAATACTTTACTATTACTAACAGGTATGACAGTTTTATCAACTATACTAGTTCCTATTGCAATAAGTAATATTGAAGGATTTAATTTTGTAATATTACCAAGTAATTATTACATCTATTTAATAGGATTAGTACTCCTATATGGATTAATTGCCCAAGTAGTAAAGAAAATATATATTAAAAAATATCAAGAATGGTTATAGGAGAAGAAAAATATGAAAGATTATATGGATATTGCGATAGAACTATCCAAAGAAAATTTTGAAAAACACTATGGAGGACCATTTGGTGCCTGTATTGTAAAGAATGGAAAAATTATTGGAAAAGGAATGAATCAAGTAATAAAAGAAAATGATCCAACAGCCCATGCAGAAATAGTTGCAATAAGAGATGCCTGTAAAGAACTAAATACATATGATTTATCAGATTGTGAGTTATATACATCATGCTTTCCATGTCCAATGTGTCTATCAGCCATTATTTGGTCAAATATAAAAACAGTATATTATGCAAATACAAAAGAAGATGCAAACGACATTGGATTTAGAGATGATTTTATATATGACTATATTAAGAATCTATCAAATGAAAGTATCTTAAAATTAACACCAATGAATAGAGAAGAAGCAATTAAGGTTTTTGAACAATATAAAAGTCAAAAAGACAAAATTATCTATTAAAAAAAGAAAAATAGATAAGAAATGTCGAAAAATGTCGAACTAAAAATTGATTTTTTTGAAAAAAGGTGTATACTAAAAGCATAAGGAGGAGTAGTATGTATTACAATGACTATGGTTTAAATGAACCAAATGCGGTAGAAGGAATACTTCGTGGTGCAAGCGTAGCAGTAATAATTGGAGTAATCTTTATTGCACTTATTGCATTAGCAGTATGTGTATTAATGATTGTTGCAAACTGCAAAATTTTTAAGAAGGCTGGGGAAACTTGGTGGAAAGGACTTATCCCAATTTATAATTCATGGGTAGAAACAAAAATTGCTGGATTAGCATGGTGGTGGTTCCTAATCTTTGCTGGCTTAACTGCTGTAATGGGAAGTGGTAAAGATGTAAATTATGTTATATCTATGGGATTACTTTTAACATCATTTAACTATAACTACAATATGGCAAAGAAATTTGGTAAATCAAATGGATTTGCAGTATTATGCACTATTTTACCAATCATTGGATTACCAATATTAGCATTTGGTAGTGCAACATACAATAAAGAAACTGCTGTAGATAAAAACGGTATTTTCTCAACAAAAAACTGGTAAGAGATGAAAAACTGATATAGAAAATATATCAGTTTTTTTATACATAATATTAGTGTATAATACAAGAAAGGAGAGATAATATGATATTAGAATATAATAATATTACCATAACACTAGAAGAACTAAAAAAAGTAGATAGAACAAACCCATATAAGGTAGTAGGAGCCTTAATACAAGTATTAGGAGATTATAATCCTAAAAAGAATGATTCATTCTATGAAAAATTACAATATTTATTTGGAGATTTTCAACCAATAAGTGAAATGATGAGGCAACAAATAAAAGATAGAATGTTGCAAAATGACAAATATTCTTATATAGGAAAGTCTTATTTTATAGGATCAACTCCAGAAAATGATTATAATCCACCAAAACCATATAAAATAGAAGTAAAAGAAGGTCCTTATACCGACAATGAAGAGGGCTTTAAAAGACTATTTGTAAAAAGTGGAGGAGCAGATCATGATAGACCAATAACTCTAAGACTTGCAAAAGACGGAAACTTCTATCTTTGGAGTGATTCTCTAATTGGTTTACTAACAGATATTCGTCCTAAAGAATCAACAAATATCTGGGCATAAAATGAAAAAAATGAAAATAATAATTGTAATATTTTCTTTAATCCTTTTATTGATTCTAGGAATCTATATTATATTTTTATTCTTAAAAAAAGATATTATGGATGGTGGAAATATGACTTATGAAAAAACACAATTGGAAGAATTAAAAAACATTCCAAAGAACTATGATAAATTAATAAGTATAGTCTATTCAAATAGTGGAGATATGAATGGTAATATTCATAAAATAACATTAGATATAGAAAAACAAATAATCATAACAGAAGATAAAACAATACATAGTGATCCATTAGAAGTAAAAGAATATAAAATAGAAAAAGAAGAGATAGAAAAGATAAAAAGAGATATTAATACTTATAATTTTCCAATGTGGAAAGATTTAGAAAAAGACAATGATATGATTGCTTTAGATGCTGCATCAGAAGGAATAACTTTTGAATATAACAATGAAGGAATAGGTGGAAATTCTAAAGAATGGTATCATATCGATTTTTCAACAAAAATGACGAAAGAAACAAGAAAAGTATTAGTAAATTTTAAAAATAACTTTAAAAAATTAATAAATAAAGACAATTTTATAAAAGAATATCTAAAAGAAGAATAAAAAAGAAATTACATAAGGTAATTTCTTTTTTTAATCAAAGAAAAAATCTTTTATAAAGTCAATTGGTAAAGTACCATTAACATAAACATAATACCCAACAAAAGCAATAGCAGCAATAACTAATATTCGAATAATCCATTTTTTTATTTTTCTCTTTTTAAATCTTTTGTTCTTCTTAGGAGCAACCTTATTTTGATTAACCTTAGAATTATTAACTTTAGGTATAGCATCCTCTACAACTTCTGCATCATCTGAAAACTTAAAATCATTAGGGATAACAATATTATTAGAATCATAATTATAAACTGGTTGAGGTTGAGTAGGTGGATTATTAACTGGTGTTGGTTCAACAATTTGATTATTCATAGGTTGAACAGTATCAGGAGTACTAACTTGTTGTGGAACAACAGCAGCATAAGAACTTTGAACAGGAGTTGGTGTATTGTTATTAGATAAAGTATTACCACATTGACTACATACTGGAATACCATCTTGATTATTAAAACCACATTTAGGACAAACCATTCAAATCACCTTCTTCTATCCTCTCTATAAAATATATTAACACAAATAAATAACTTTATTCAATAAATCAAAGAATAAATAACAAGATTTGACAATTATTAGAAAGAAAAAATGAAAATAATAGAATTTGAAGACAAATATAGAGATGATTTAATATATATGGTATTAAGTGCTAAAAATGCTCTTGGTAGAATTCCAAAATTAAATGAAGATCTTAGATATTAGAACAAACATTTTTGTCTAATCTTGTCAATAATTGTTGAATTTGATAAAATAATGATGACAAATAGGAGGAGAAATATGAAAAAAAATAAAATATTATTAGTTGCATTATTATTAGTAACAGGATTATTTGCTACAGCATGTGATAACAAAGAAAAGAATGATAATGAGAGTTATGATTATTTAGTACTTGTTAATAAGTATTCACAATTACCAGATGATTGGGAAAAGAATGTTG
>CAMOQR010000007.1 GCA_946623125.1 uncultured Caryophanales bacterium
TTTTATGCTTCAGAAGTTAAAATTCAAAATTTTAATGCTATTCTTTTAAGAACTGCTAATTTTAATAATTATGATTATCCATCTTTCTTTTATTTTTCTGTTTCCCGTCTAACTCTTGATAATTTTCATTTAACTTATGCTGGAGAAGAGTATTCTTGTATTACAGATCCTTCTCGAGCATTAGTAGGGGTTAGGATTCAGCATCATTCTTATTCTGGGGAATATAGACGACAATTTCGTGTTTCCTTTTACGATTCTACCATTACTAATTCTTCTATTACTAACTTTGATATTGCGGTTGTAGGTGTTGATTATTCTGGAGTTCCTAATAGAATTTCAACAGATAATTCGTCTGAGTCTATTCCTAATGATGGTGTAGGTGGACGAAGTGCTGTTTTAACGGTTGATAATTGTGATTTTTATGATAACTTTTTATCTTTCTATTTTGAATATATGTATTCTTTAATTTCTAATTCTAAACTTAGTTCTATTGTTGGAAGAGACTCTAATGTTAAATTATTAGAAGGTAATTCTTTTGGAGAGGCTAAAGTTATTAAAGTTCATTCTTATACGGATCAAGAGACCATGTATAGTGATGAATATTATAATTCTTTAATGGATGATTTAGTTCAAATTTGTGCCATGACGAAGAATAAAAAGAATGTATATATTATGGGTTCTGATAATAACTATACAACGTCTGTTGTAGAAATTCATCTTGAGAAAACAAAAGAAGTGGATTCAGCAACAAATCAGTTATCTATGCTTGATCAATTTATTAATACAAAAGAAGTTGATACATCTACTTTTGTCTATAGTAGTAGTGATGAAAGTGTTGCGAAGATTGAAAATGGAAAAGTAGTATTCCTTAAGAATCAAGATGTAGATATAACAGCAATTAGTCGAGAGACATATGAGACTTATGTACTTCATTTAAAAGTAAATCATTCTTTAATTCAAAACCCAGTTACGGGAACTTTATTTGTTTTTATTCTTTTTGGTATTCTATTTGGAAATTCTTATATTTTATTCCGATATATTAAAAAAAGAGTACTTACGAAATGATGGAGGGATTTTATGAAAAAAATTAAAAAATACTTATTAATTATTCTCTTTCTTTCTATTTTTTTTCATATAGATGTACTTGCGGAAGAGATTTATGTTTGTGATTCTACTGAAGAACATGAGTGTAATTATCATAGTCTTGATCAGGCTTTTTCTTATATTGAAACACTTCATTATAATGCAAATGATGATAATACAGTAGTTGTTTATTTAGAAAAAAATGATGAACAGGTTATTTCAAATCATACATTTGATATTCCTGTTGTTGTTGTGAGTGCTTATGGGCACCCCATTCTACAGGGGGAGGCTCGTTCTATTAATTCTATTGTGATTAATGGGGAAGACTCTACTTTAAATACTAATTATTCGATTCGTTTTTCTGCAGAAGAGGTCTATCTTCAAAACTGGAATATTATTTATCATGATAAAAGAAAATCTTATCCAAATGAGGCTATTTTATCTGGAGTTGTAAATATTAATACTGCTAAAGCATATTTTGATCAGTTTCATTTAACAAATAGTGGTAAAAGTTATTCTTGTACATCTATTCAATCCAATCCTTTGGTTGGTATATCTTTTAATAATTCAGATTATCTTCCAGTTCCTTTAGTTGAGGGTCCTGCTAATGATTATTATCTTACTCGTTCTTTTATGCTAGATGTTACATTTCAAAATTCATCAGTTTCTTACTTTGATATTGGAATTGTTAATTATTCTTTTTTGTTTGAAGATCTTGCTTCTAATGAAGCAAATAGACAAGTACAAGGTAGAATTCAGACAAATTCTATTTTCTCTATTCAAAATGCTGATTTATATGATAATTTCTTATCCTTTTATTTATATAGTACTTATGTAATGATTGCAAATTCTAAATTAACTTCTCTTTTCTCATCTAATTCTGTTGTTAAATTTTTAGAAGGAAATTCTTTTGGTGATTCTAAAGTTATACGAGAAAATGTTATGTATTATGGAGAAGAAGATTATCAAGTATTTATTTTAAAAGTATGTAGTCTTTCTAAGGATAAGAAAAATGCCTATATTGTTAGTTTAGATGATAATCCTACATATACTACTTCTGAGATTGAAATTCGTTTAGAAAAAACGGAAAATGTATCTGACCAGAAAATTCAAATTCCTGTTTTGGAACGTTTTATTAATACAAAAGAGGTAGATACTTCATTATTCCAGTATACAGTAAGTGATGAGAATATTGCGAAAATGGAAAATGGAAGTGTTGTTTTACTTAAGAATGAAGATGTTGATGTTATTGCAACGAATCCTTCTACGAATGAGACTTATATTCTTCACTTAAGAATGAATCGTTCTCTTTTTCAAAATCCTGTAACTGGTACTTTCTTAGTATTATGTGTTTTCTTAAGTTTATTTTTACTTAGTTTCTTATTTTTACGTATTACTCGTAAAAAAATTCTTAAAAAAAAATAGTTTAGGTGGTGTTTTATGGTTCGATATTTTAAATCTATTTTCTTCTTTCTCATAATCTTTTCGTTTTTTTCTTTTTCTGTTTATGCAGAAGAGGCGATTCCTAATGATGGGGATGAATATAGGCCTTATGATTTTACTGTATGCGGGACTCGTTATGGAGATTGTGATTTTACAACTTTAGATAAGGCATTAACTTATCTAGAACGATTTCATTTTGATGCAAACAAAAAGATTTATTCTATTGATTTAGATGATAATCAGGTTCAGACTCTGACAAATCATACTTTAGATGTACCTGTTGTGGTTACTGTTGGTTTGGAAAAAAATGCTGTTAGTTATGAGGATTCACCTGTTTTAGCTCCTACCATTACAATAGATGGAGGGAATTCTACTTTTAAGACGAGTTATGGTATTTTCTTTGAATCAATTGAGGCTTATATTTCTAATTGGAATATTGTTTATAATTCTTCATCTTTTGATAGATATATTGGTTTTGCGGTAGGGATTAATTCAAATAGGTTAGATCTTGATAATGTTCATATTAAGAATCTTAGTGGAAGTCATATGTGTGATGAGCCTTTAAGTGATAATTCACGTGAAACTATTGGGCTTTTTGCTTTTTCAGTAAAGTCTTCTTCTATGGGAGAGTTTAGTTTTACTAATTCTTCTATTTCAGGATTTGATATTGGGCTTACATTGTCTGGTATTAAGGGGACTCCTATTCAAGAACTTCAACCACCTAACCAAGCTGAATACTATCATAGGAATATTTTACAGAGATTGGATGATGTTGGTTCTCTTTTTGAAGAGTCTATTTTGGATGATGGATATCCTTCTTATGATGGAAGCCAGATGATTACGATAGATAAATCTGATTTATATGATAATCTTTTGTCTTTTGGTATTTCTCCTATTTCTAAAACTTACATGATGATTTCTAATTCGAAACTTACTTCTTTTTTAGCACTTGGATCAACTATTAAATTTTTAGAAGGAAATTCCTTTGGGGATTCTAAATTAATGAATATGAGTTTGCCTGATTTTTCTCAAATTGAAGATGCTGATGCTGAACGTCAAAAATTTGTTAATTATTTCTGTCAGAATGTGAAGGATAAAAAGAAAGCAATTATTTTGAAATATAATGATACGGAAAAATATCCTACTGTTATTGAGATTAATTTGGAAAAGACAGAACATGTAAATGATACGGGGACTAAAATATCTGTTTTAGATCGCTTTATTGATACGACAAGTACTGATATTTCTCTTTTTGAATATAAAGTTAGTGATGATAGTGTTGCGAAAATGGAGAATGGAAATGTTGTTTTACTTAAAAATCAAGATGTTGATGTTGTCGCAAGAAATCGTAGTACAAATGAAGTTTATACTCTTCACTTAAGAATGAATCGTTCTCTTTTTCAAAATCCTGTAACAGGTACATTTATTGTACTTATCATATTTGGAATTTTATTTGTTATTAGTTTTCTGTTTCTTCATTTTAGTAGAAAAAAATTAATATCAAAAAAATAGGGGTGTTATTATGCGTAAAACTTTTAAATTTTTAATCTTATTTTTCCTTTTGTTATATAGTATTTCTTTTTCCGTATCTGCAGAAGAGACTATTCCTAATGATGGGCGTGATGGAAAAATGACTTATGATTTTAGTGTATGTGGGACTCGTTATGGAGATTGTGATTTTACAACTTTAGATAAGGCTTTGTCTTATCTAGAACAACTTCATTTCCGTGATATGGAATCAAATAAAAAATTTTATGTGATTGTTTTATTTGATGAACAAGAACAAGTTCTTACCAATCATACTTTAGATGTTCCTATCTTTATTGTTGGAGATTCTATTAATAAAGGGGGGGAGAATTTTGAGCCTTCCCGTGTTATTATTGATGGTAAAAATTCAACTATTCATTTTAATTATGTTTTAAGATTTATAGGTAGTTCTGTATCTATTTCTAATTTGAATTATGTTTATCATGCGAATATTCAATCTGAATATGAAGATTTGGCAATTGATGTTCGGGCTCAAGAGAGTGATTTTAATAATGTTCATATTACCAATACCAATGGAGAACATTTCTGTGAGACTATGTTTTCACAACCACCTTTCTATGGTATATCTTTTGGTCCTTTAGGTCCTTTAGGTCCTATTGGGTCTTCTCGTAGTTATGTTTCTGAATATAATTTTTTAAATTCTTCTATTTCAGGATTTGACCTTGGTATTGTATATTATTCTGGCTATAATGATCGCGTTACGGATTCTGGTATGGATACGGCTTATCGTTATTCCATTCCTGATGTTGGGCTTGCATCTGATGGTGTTCCAATGTTTAACGATAAAATAAGTGCAATGATTAACATTGATCAATCAGATTTATATGATAATTTGCTTTCTTTTTATTTCATTTCTTCAAATTCATATATGACGATTTCTAATTCAAAACTTACTTCTTTTTTAGCACTTGGATCTACTGTTAAATTTTTAGAAGGAAATTCCTTTGGGGATTCTAAATTAATGAATGTTAGTTTGCCTGATTTATCTCAAATTGCAGATGCTGATGCTGAACGTCAAAAATTTGTTAATTATTTCTGTCAGAATGTGAAGGATAAAAAGAAAGCAATTATTTTGAAATATAATGATACGGAAAAATATCCTACTGTTATTGAGATTAATTTGGAAAAGACAGAACATGTAAATGATACGGGGACTAAAATATCTGTTTTAGATCGCTTTATTGATACGACAAGTACTGATATTTCTCTTTTTGAATATAAAGTTAGTGATGATAGTGTTGCGAAAATGGAGAATGGAAATGTTGTTTTACTTAAAAATCAAGATGTTGATGTTGTCGCAAGAAATCGTAGTACAAATGAAGTTTATACTCTTCACTTAAGAATGAATCGTTCTCTTTTTCAAAATCCAGTAACGGGTACATTTATTGTACTTATCATATTTGGAATTTTATTTGTTATTAGTTTGTTTTTTATACAGACTATTCATAAAAAATCTCATAAATAGAGATTTTTTTCTTTTGTTTTCATATATATTAATAGGTGAGTTTGATGAAGAAGATGGATTATTTTTTGGAAATGGTTGTTTTAATATTATCTTTATTTGGTCTTCTTATGATTTATTCTTCTTCTAATATTTGGGCTGATTATAAGTTCCATGATTCTTTTCATTATTTAAAATATCAGGGATTTTTCTTTTTGATTGGTGTCTTTTTATTGCTTATTGTTTCTAGAATTGATTATCGTATTTATTATCGATATTGTAATCATTTTTTATTATGTAGTTTTCTTTTATTAATTCTTGTTTTAATTCCTGGGATAGGTAGTATTCGTAATGGTAGTAGAAGTTGGTTTGGAATTGGTTCTTTTGGAATACAACCTAGTGAGGCTGCTAAAATATCTATGATTTTATTTACGAGTAAATATTTGTCTTTAAATGAAAAGTATTTAACATCTTTTTGGAAAGGGTATTTTCCAATTCTTGTTTTGGTTTTATTTTTCTTTGGACTTATTATGCTTCAACCTGATTTTGGTACTGGTTTTATTCTTTTTATGAGTATTATTGCGCTTTTATTTATTGCAGGGTGTTCTATGAAGTTTTTTATTGGGGGAGGAGTACTTGGTGTTATTGGGGTAGTTTTCTTAATCCTTGTTGCCCCTTATCGAATGGATAGAATAACGTCTTTTTTAAATCCTTGGAAAGATCCTTTAGGAACTGGTTTTCAAATGATACAAAGCCTATATGCTATTGGACCGGGAGGATTACTTGGAATGGGTTTGGGGAATTCTATTCAAAAGCATTTTTATTTACCGGAACCTCAAACTGATTTTATTTTTTCTATTATTGCGGAAGAGTTTGGAGTCATGGGAGCAGTTATTGTGGTGGGATTATTTTTTCTTTTATTTTATCGAGGAATTCGTATTAGCCTACATAGTGAAGATAGTTTTGCAAAATACTTATCCTTTGGTATTACTTTTCAAGTTCTTTTTCAAGCAGTTTTAAATCTTATGGTAGTAGTAGGGTTAATTCCTGTCACAGGAGTTACTCTTCCATTTTTATCTTATGGAGGAAGTAGTTTGCTTGTTAGTATGTTTAGTATGGGAATATTACTGAATATTTCTAGGAGTTGTGAATATCAATAAAAAAAGATAAATTTTCATTTATCTTTTTAACTTACCATATTGATAAATCCATTTAATGATATGTCATCTAAGACTGGATATCTTGGTATTAAATAATTATTATTTGATCTTCTTGCTTTTACGTTTCCTCCTATAAAGGAAATTCTAAATCCTAAATCTTTTACTGCTTGAAGAGATTCATTATCATAACTATAGAATGGGAAACAGAAAGATGTTTTATCTCTAATTACATCAAGAGATTGTTGTAGGTCTGCTTTTACTTCATCATAATTGGAACAAGCAACTTTTCCTCGTCCATCGCTGCAGCTTGCTTCATAGTGTAAGTTATAAGTATGTGATTGAATATCTAAGTATGGTGATTGATAATTTGATATATCCCACCATCCTGCAATTAAGAATAGGGTAGCATGCATTTTGTATTCTTCTAGTAATGGAATTAAAATATTTCCATTGTGTGCTCCAGTACCTTTTGCTCCATCATCAATTGTTAATAATACTGATTTATCTGGTATTTCAATGATACCATCTTTCCAATCTGCAAATTCTTGAATGGTTAAGGTTTTATAACCATTATCTTGTAACCATTGTAATTGTTCTTTAAATTTTGCTTTTTCTAAACAAATTGATTCATTACATTCTTCTCCAATACTAGAATCAAAGAAGAAATGATAATTTAATACGGCAATGGATTGATTTCCACTGTTTTCTCTACCATTATCAGGAACTTCTTCTCCTTTAGCCATTCTTGAATAATTGTCTATAATTGTATAGTTTTTAGCAAGATATGCATTAATACTTTCTTTTTGATCTGCTCTTGTTGCTGGTTTATTCGTATTTTGAATTTTAATTCCATCATTTTCTGTAATACTTGATAAATCTACTTGCATTTCATTTTTAATTTGTTCAGTTGCTTCATTTTGACTATCACTTAGGAGTAATACCGCATTTTCTTTTACATTTTGGTAATTGTTATAATACTTTATAAAATCATCTTTGGTAATGAAATAGAATCCATCATTTTTTAATCTTTGAATATGGGCTTTTACGCTTGCTGCTTTCAGACAATTGTCTTCTCCGCAATCTGCTTCAATTCTTTCATAGTGAATGATACTTATATGATTTGCTATTCCTTCTATCTTGTCTTTTAATTCTTTTTCTTTGATATTTTTTTGTTTTTTAATAGATAATAATTGATTTTGAAATCTTACATAATAGTTCTTATCATCCATAGACTCTATTTTTGTTTTTATTCCATTATTTAATGTAATGATATCTTTTCCTTCCTCTTTTAATGTTACTTTATTCTTTGTTTGTATTTCTTTATTTAATGGTAGAAGGTATGTTTCTTCTTTCTTTTGATCTGTTGTTTTATTCTTTTTTATATCTTTATAACTAATATAATAGTCTGTTCCTTCTATGTTTAAATATTTATTTTTAATGGTAATTTTTTTTATTTTTTCTAGTTGTAGAGGAATATTTTTTGTAATTGTTCCTATTTTTTTACCATTTTTATTATATAGAGAAGTATTTTTTGTTGTGATTACATATTCATTATATATTTTTTTTAATTGTTTTAATGTGTTTTTTTGTAATTGATTATATCCTATTAATGATAGGGTAGTTATTCCTATTATTCCAATGATTAATATTAGAAACCACTTTTTTTTCATTTTTATTTTTTTCTTTTTCTTTTCTTTTTTCATATTCACACTCACCTTATTCCTTTGTCATTTCTATTATAATATTTGTTATTTATTTCTTCAATAAAAAATGTGTAAATTCTTATTTTCATAGTTTTATTTTTTTTTAGAATAGGTTATAATAGTATATATAATAGGAGTGTGGTATCCTTGAAAAAGAAAATTCCTTTTATTTTTCTATTTTTATGTGTTATTTGTTTATTATTTGGTAGTATTTTTAAGTCTTTTTCAAGTCCTTTAAAAAGGGCTTTAAAAGATAGTTCTTATTCTTATTTACCTAGTGAGGCTATTGAATATATTGAGAAGGTTTATTATGAGACTGGTAATCTTATTTTAACGGAGAAGAATAAGGTTGAGAATACTCCTTATTTAAATCCTGCTTATGTTGATTATCTTGTTATGGATTCTTCTAAAAAAGAGCAAATGGAAGAAGTACCGCTTCCTTTAACGATTGATTATGTTAGTACTGGTGAGAGTGCTGGAGATCTTCCTTCTACTTATGATTTAAGAAATGTTGATGGTAAGAATTATATTACGCCTTTAAAAAATCAAGGTAATTTAGATATTTGTTGGGCTTTTTCTGCTTTAGAACAGGCTGAGAGTTATTTGATGGTTCAAAATCAACAAAGTTATTCTTCCTCATCTTATGTTTTTTCAACAAGACAATTAGATTATGCTTTAAGTAATAATGGTATTCGTAATTATACCAATGATTATGCACCTCCAAAAAGAGAGGTTGGAAAAGGTGGGAACTTTTTAGGTGCTACTTTGGCTCTTGCTAATGGTATTTCAATGGTTTCTGATGATGTTATGCCTTTTGATTTGGATGTTTCCCAAAAAGAATTACAAGATGTTCTAAATTATGATAATTCTTTATTTGAATTAAATTCTTCTATTGTATTTAGAAGAGCAACTTATCCTTATGGATCTAGTGAAGCAACAGAGTATTTGAATAAAATCAAATCTTATATTATGCAATATGGTGGTGCATATGTAAGTAGTCAAGGTCCTAATTATTCTTGTGCTTCTAGAAATTCTAATGGTACTTATTTTGTTAGAGAAGATGATAATTGTACACAAGATGCAGGTCATGCTATGCAAATCATTGGATGGGATGATAATTACTCTTATTCTTATTGTAAAGCACAATGTACAGATAGTAGTGGAAATACTATTGCATGTCATAGTTCTAATACTAGTAGTTGTAGCAGTAGTAATTTAGTATCTGGTCGTGGTGCTTGGCTTGTACGTAATTCTTGGGGAGAAGGTACTTATGCTTATATTTATTTAACATATGATTCTTATCTTGCGGCTAATTCCTCTTTCTATTTTTCAACTGATTTAACTCCAATGAGTGAGAGAGTTTGGGATAATAATTATCATACTGCTGTTGATCCTTCTAGTTTCCATATTCATTATTCGAAACTTACGGAGTATACAAAACCTATTGATACTGTAGAAAAAGTTGAGAAAGTTAAGTTTTTCTCTTATGGTCAAGATGGTACTTTCCGTGTTTCTATTTATACGGATAGTCAATCTTATGAATATGTTGATACGATTCAAGTAGATTATATGGGAATTGCTACTTTTGATTTAAGTGATTATGATATTATTTTGACAGATCCAACTTTTAAAGTTTATGTTGAATCTACTAATTCTGTTGCCTTTATTGGAGATTCTATTTCTGTTTATACTTCTAATTATGATTCTGTTCCTTCTATGAAATATCCATCGACTACTTCATTAAGTTCATTTTATCGGGATTATTCTACTACAGGTTATGAATTTGATTTATATTCTATTACCAAAAATATTCCTTCTAATGAAGAGATTTTATATGAACTATATGATGAAGAAGGAAATGATGTTTCTTCTCATTTAACGTATGATTATAATAAGATTGCTAGTAATAATATGAATTCTATTATTACTGTAGATGGTACTTTACCAAAAGGAATTTATACGTTACGTGCTGTTCATGGGGATGATTATTTCTTATCTTATCTTATTTTAGGTGTTAGTTATACATTAAGTGGAGAAGGAACAACTGCTAATCCTTATTTGATTCATAATGAGAGTGAATTAAGGTTAATGAAGTTATATTTAAATTCTCATTTTGAACTTGAGAGTGATATTGTTCTTACTAAGAAATGGGTTCCTATTGGAACTTATTATGAACCATTTACGGGATCTATTAATGGAAATCATCATATAATTTCTAATTTAAATATTGAGGGTATTTTTTCTGATAGTGCATTTTTAGGATACGTTAAAGGATTAAAAGATGGTACTACTTCTTTTCAAAATATTCGTTTTGATAATTCTTTTGTTCGTGGTAATGGAAATTCTGCTGTTTTTATTGGTACATTAACTGGAGAAGAAGGGTATGATTGGAATCAACCTTATACTTCTATTAGTTTGGATAATATTTCTATTATTGGAGGTTCTGTTTATTCTTATTATGGAAATGCAGGAAGTTTAGTGGCATCTATTGTTTCTACAAATCCTTTATATCATGGAACTCATCGATATAATATCAATCGAATCTTTACTTCAGCAACTGTTGGTGGTAGTTCATCATCTGGTATGATTGGTTCTATTGCTGGAGCAGTTGATAGTACTTATCGTACTTCTCTTTCTATGAAGAATATTGAAAATATTGGTTCTATTGATTTAACACCATTACTTGATTCTTATACTTGTACGATTAATAGACATTCTTCTGTTATTGGAAGTCTTTCTAATTCTGTAAATGCTGTTATGCATTATTATATCCTTTCTCCATTATTTAGAGGATTTACTTATTCTGGTAATGGTATTGTTGGTGAAGTTGGAACTGGAGCAACTACTAATATTAGTATTGGTTATAATACTTTGGATTCTACTACTACAGTTCTTGATTTAAAGAATTCCTCTAATTATTCTTCTTGGCCAAGTTTTTCTTCTAATTGGAAGATGGAAAATATAGATTCTGTTGGTAGAATTCCTCTTCTTATGAAAGGAAGTATTATTTATAATAGTTTAGGGGATGTTACAATTGGAAAAGGAGAAGAAGTTTTATTATCTAGTTTGATGGAGACAGATTCCCTTATACATTTTTCTTATAATTCTATTAGTGATGATGAGGTTGTATCAGTTGAACCTGTTGTTGATTCTATTAGCGGTCGTGGATATGATCTTAAAATTAAAGGTTTAAAGGGTGGAACTAGCACAATTCATGTTTATAGTAATTATGATGGATATGAAAAAGATCTTGTTGTTCAAGTTTCTTCTGCCATTACTGGTTTTGAAAGTGATGTAGATGAAGTTCAAATTGGTGTTGGTGATACTTATTTATTTCAACCAACGATTTTACCTAGTGATACAACTGATGATACTACTATTACATGGACAAGTAGTGATTCTTCTATTGCAACAGTTGATACTACTGGTTTAATTCAAGGAGTATCTCTTGGTACGGCAACAATTACTGGAACTTTATCTAATGGAATGAGCGTTTCTTTAACAGTTACAATTATTCAACATAAATCTATTACTTCTGCTGTTCCAAGTCGAAATCATGTTTTATTAAAACCAAATGAAAATATTAATTTGAATTTCTTCTTTGCACCTGTTGATGCAACAGAAAATAAAAACTTTACTTGGGTAAGTGAAGATTCTAATGTTGCGACTATTGAAAATAATACTGTTTCTGCTCATGGTGTTGGTTCTACTACTATAGTTGGAACTTTACCGGATGGATTAAGTGTTACTATTCAAGTAGATGTTGGGGAAGAGACTACTTTGAAGCATGGAGATTTTGATTCAAGTGGGCAAGTTGATATTCAAGATGTTATTGTTGCCTTACGTAAGGTATTTAAATATTGTCCAGTTGATGATGTTGATTTAGAAGTAGGAGATTTAAATTCTAGTAATTCTATTGGAGTAGATGATGTTATTATTCTTTTGAGGTATGTATTTAAATATATTTCTGAAATATAAAAAAGTAAGTTTTCTTACTTTTTTGTTTTTTTAATTTTTTATGATATAATGATTAGGAAGTAAGAAAGAGGTGGCTTATGCGTATTATCGTAATTGGTGGTGGTGCCAGTGGGGTTGTTTGTGCAATTCATGCAAAGAATGTTAATAATGAAGTTATTATTTTAGAGAAAAATGATAAATTATTAAAAAAGCTTTTAGTTACGGGTAATGGTAGATGTAATTATTTTAATGATGATTTTGATTTATCTCATTATTATAGTTTTGATACTACTAAGATAGAGGAATTAATCCAAGAAAAAAATATATGGGATGTGAAATCATTCTTTGATTCTTTAGGTATTATTCCTAGAATTAAAGATGGTTGGTATTATCCTTTTACAAATCAGGCAAGCACTGTTCGAGATGCTCTTATTCGTGAAGTTCATCAAAAAGAAATATCTGTTTTTTATAATACTAATGTCCTTGATTTAGAAAAAAAAGATGATAAATTCTTAATTCATACTAAAGAGAGAGATTATTATTGTGATAAAGTTGTTCTTGCTAGTGGTAGTTTTGCTTATCCTAATACTGGAAGTGATGGTGTAGGTTATTCTTTCTTAAAAAAATTTGGACATACTATTATTCCACCAGTTCCAGCCTTAGTACAATTAGTTAGTAATTTTCCATATTGTAAAGAATGGGATGGAGTACGAAGTGAAGTAGAATTAGAACTTGTACAAGATGGAGAGGTTATTGCTAAAGAAAAAGGAGAAATTCAACTTACTGATTATGGTGTAAGTGGAATTTGTATTTTTAATTTAAGTCATCTTGTAAGTCGTGGATTACATGATAATAAAAAGGAAGAAATTAGAATTAATTTTGTTCCATTTATTGAAACCTTAATTACTCCTTGGATGGATCGTTATTCGAGACGGAATTCTACTAAAAATATTGGAGAATTATTAGAAGGATTTTTAAATAAAAAATTAGTTCCTATTGTTTTAAAATGTTCTAATTTAACAAAAGAAATGTTTTATGATGAGTTAACTACAGAAGAAAAGATTAATTTCTGTAAATATTTAAATCAATTTACTATTGAAATTACTTCTACTAAGGGTTATGATCAATGTCAGATTTGTAATGGTGGATTAAGACTAAAAGAAGTTGATTTAGAGACAATGGAGTCTCATTTAGTAGATGGACTTTATATTACAGGTGAATTATTAGATTTAAATGGTGAATGTGGGGGATATAATTTAACAGAATGTTGGATTACTGGTCTTCTTGCAGGTAAAAGTATAGGTGAGGGTAATGATTCGAATTAGACAATTAAAAGTACCTGTTGGGGAAGATGATTTATTACTTGATAAGATTTGTCATAAATTAAAAATTTCTAAAGATCAATTAATAAATTATTCTATTTCTCGTAAGAGTATTGATGCAAGAGATAAGAAGAATATATTTACTGTATTTGAAGTAGATGTTGAATGTAGAGGGGAAGAGACTATATTAAGAAGAGTCTCTTCTTCTGATATTTTTTTATTGGAAGAAGTACCATATTCTTTTCCAAAAACAGGTACTGTTTTGTTAAAAGAGAGACCTATTATTATAGGTAGTGGTCCTTGTGGTTTATTTTGTGCTTATTTTTTGTCTAAGAATGGTTTTTCTCCTATTATATTAGAACGTGGGGAAAAAATAGAGGATCGTGTTAAGACTGTACAAGATTTATTTGATAAAAATATTTTTAATGAAGAGTCTAATATTCAGTTTGGTGAAGGTGGTGCTGGAACTTTTAGTGATGGGAAGCTTCATACGATGATTAAGGATTCTTTTGGAAGAGGGAAAAAGGTTTTAGAAATATTTGTTGAGAATGGGGCCCCTTCTGAGATTTTATATGAACAACATCCTCATATTGGAACAGATATTTTAAGAAATGTTATTATTAATATGAGAAATCGTATTATTTCTTGGGGAGGAGAATTTCATTATTCTTCTTGTGTTACTGATTTTTTGTTTCAAGGTGATTCTATTGTTGGAGTAGAGGTAAATCATCATGATATTTATTTCTCTTCTGTTGTTGTTTTAGCAATAGGACATTCTGCAAGAGATACTTTTTATTGTCTTCATAATCATTCTGTTTCTATGAAACCAAAGAATTTTGCTGTTGGTTTTCGAATAGAACATCCTAGAAAGATGATAGATGAGTCTCAATATGGAGAGTTTTCTAAGGTTTTAGGAAGTGCTCCTTATAAGTTGACTTATCAAACAAAGAGTGGAAGAGGAGTTTATTCTTTTTGTATGTGTCCTGGAGGTTATATTGTTAATTCTTCTTCTGAGAAGGGAAGAATTTGTTGCAATGGAATGAGTTATTACAATCGTGATGGAAATGGTTCTAATAGTGCAATTGTTGTGAGTGTTACTCCAAAAGATTTTGGAGATGGTTTGTTTGCAGGAGTTGAATTTCAAAGAAAGATAGAAGAGGCTGCATATCAGGAAGGAAAAGGTATGTTACCTGTTCAATTATATCAAGACTTTGTAGAAAATCAGATTAGTACTTCTTTTGGAGAATTTACTCCTAATATTAAAGGTTCTTATTCTTTTGGAAATTTAAATCATGTTTTACCATCTTTTTTATGTGATTCGATAAAAGAGGCTATTCCTGTTTTTGGAAAAAGAATTAAAGGTTTTGATAGATGGGATGCTGTATTAGTTGGAGTAGAGGCACGTACCAGTAGTCCTGTTGTTATTCTTCGTGATGAAAAATATCAATCCACTTACCATGGACTTTATCCATGTGGAGAGGGAGCAGGTTATGCTGGAGGTATTACAACTGCTGCTATAGATGGAATAAAAGTTGCAGAAGAAATTGCAAAAACCTATTATGTAAAATAAGTAAAAATAAAAGAGCATTATTATTGATAATGCTCTATATTTTTGTTAAAATTTATTGTAGAAAGTAGGTTTTTATGAAAAAAATTGTTCGTTTTCTTTTCTTTTCTTTTTTATGTTTTACTAGTTGTTTTTCTGTTTTTGCAAAAAATGATGATGTTGTAATTAAAAAAATAGAATTATTAGAAAAGACTGATTCTACAATTATATTAGAAGATGCAACATATTCTGGATTAAAGGTTCATTTTGGATTAAAATTTACAAAAGTTAATGATTATGCAAAGTATCGATTAACGATTCAAAATAATGGAGAGAGAGAATATGAATTTACAAATGATAGTATTGATTTTGAAAATAGTGATTTTATCGATTATACTTCTCAAATTGAAAATAATAATCAAAATAAAGTATTACCTGGAGAGATAGTAACTACTATTGTTATGGTTTCTTATTCTAATCCGGTTGATAATTCTTTATTTCAAGAAAATGTTTACAAGGAAGATAATCTTCTAAGATATTCTATGGTTCCTCATTTTGATATTTTATCTAATCCTCTTACTTCTCGTCATTCTTTTATTTTTCTTATCGTTTTATTTCTTTTTGTTTTTTTATTTCTTCTAAATAAAAAGATTAATTTTATTCGAAAAATTCATTTTATCTTCTTTCTATTTCTTTTGATTCTATTACCTTTTATGATATCTTCTGTTTTTGCAAGTAATACGATTATCATTGTAATTGAGTCTCATATAGAAATTGAAAAGAATGATAAATATTCTATTCTAAAACCAGGTCCTGATATTAATTCTCTTATTCATGGGGAAGTTGATCGTTTTGAGGATTATGGTAGTGGATGGGAAGATACCTATAACCATCTAATTTCTTTTAAAAGAGCAACTACAATGAGTGATGAGGAAAGAGCAAATGCTCAAATTATTTCAATTGAAGAGGATGATTCTTCTTTTGTTCCTGTATATATATGGTTTGTTGAGGGAGAAGAAACCTTTTATGAACAAGAAATATGTGCAGGATATGTATGTTATGATTATCTTTTTGATGATGATGCTGCTGAAAGAGTACCAATTACCATGGATGTTGTTAGAGCATATTGGTGGAGTGATGCAGATACAATCTATTATAATCCCGATTCTTCTAATTTCTTTTCAGGTTTAAATTATTTACATGATTATAAAGATATCAATAATTTTGATTCTAGTAAAGTAGTAAATATGAATGCTATGTTTTATGGGTTAGGTTTGCATTATCCTGTTGAATCCTTTGAACTAGGGTCTAATTTTAATACTTCTAATGTTACTGATATGGGCAGTATGTTTTCTGGTATTTCTACTAAATCACTTGATGTTAGTAAATTAGATACAAGTAATGTAACCAATATGAGAACAATGTTTTCGGAAGTAAGTCATATAGAATCGCTTGATGTTAGTCATTTTGATACAAGTAAAGTTACGGATATGGAAGGTATGTTTGGATTAATGTTTTCTCTAAAATCATTGGATGTAAGTCATTTTGATACATCAAAGGTTACAAATATGGAGGGAATGTTTAGAGATTGTGAAAGTATTAAAAGTCTAGATATCTCTAATTTTAATACCAGTAATGTTACAGAAATGAGCAATCTATTTCATAATATGAGTTCACTAACTCAATTAAATTTAGGAAATATTAATACTAGTAAAGTTAAGAACTTTTCTTCTATGTTTTCCCAATTATCCAGTTTAAAACAAATTGATTTAAGTCATATAGATACAAGTAATGCAGTGAGTATGAATTGTACTTTTTGTGGAAGTGGTTTCACTCATCTTGATGTAAGTTCTTTTGATACGAGTAAGGTTTCTACTTTTGAGGGTGCTTTTGCTAGATTAAAAGATTTAGAAAGTATTACTTTTGGTGATTTTAATACGAGTAGTGCAACATATATGAGAGATATGTTTAATGGGTCTTCTAAATTAAAAAATTTGGATTTAAGTTTTTTTGATACAAGTCATGTTACAAATATGGAAGGTATGTTTGCTTCTATGGATTCTTTAGAGACGGTTAATCTTTCTAGTTTTAATACTGTTAATGTTACGGATATGTCTTCTATGTTTAAAAATTCTAAAAAGATCAAGACTTTGGATTTAAGCAATTTTAAATTAAATTCGTCTTGTGATATGAATTCTATGTTTAAAAATACCGGAAGTGACTCTTCTAACTTTAATCTAATATTAGGAAGTAATTTTAATATGAAATCTCTTACGCGTTATTCTTTATATCAATCCTTTTGTAATACTGGTAAAAATAGTACTATATGGAATCTAACAAATTTAAGTGCTTATAATGATTTAGATTCTACACAAAAGAATAGTGCAACTACCTGTTCGTCTTATTAATATATGATAAAAGAAGGAACATTTTTGATTGAAAATGTTCTTTTTCTTTGTTAAAATTCTATTTAGAAGATAGGTTTTATAAGAAGATTTTTTCTTTTGAAGTAAGGAGTTTCTTTATGAAAAAATATTTATTTCATTCTTTTTGGTTTCATGAACTATTTTTTCTAATTTATTTTTTCTCTCTTGAATTAATAACGAGAATTATGATTGGTTTTTCTATCTTTTCTCTTTCTAATATAGAGATATTTTTTGGTACCATTTTTCTTTCTTTTTTTTGTTCTTTTTTCTTATCTTTTTTTGAACAAAAGATAAGAAAGATTTTATCAATTATCTTTCTAATTGTTATATTTCTTTATTACTTTTTAGAACTTGGACTATATCATTACTTGGGATTTTTTATGGGATTTCATAATTCTTCTCAAGGTATGAAAGTTGTTTCTTTCTTCTCGGATTTTATTCATTCTTTAGGCCTTTTTCATCTACTTTTAGTATTCCTTTGTATTCTATTTATTATTAGTTATCTATTCTTATCGAAAAAAGTAATGGATTCATCTATTACATGGATTAAAAGAGTTATAATTTTTTTTGGTGTTATCATAATATATTATGTTTCTATTCGTTTTTCTTTTTTTCAAGACTCTTTACAAACACGTACAAATTATAGTTTATGGCTAAATCCCGATAATG
Organism: uncultured Caryophanales bacterium; assembly: GCA_946623125.1. GTDB lineage: Bacteria > Bacillota_I > Bacilli_A > RF39 > UBA660 > UBA3789. The sequence continues at coordinate 18,299 of CAMOQR010000007.1, forward strand.
CAAATTTAGTTGTTTCTAATTATGGAGTTGCAATGTATGGAATATTTGATTTTAAAAGTATTTTTATCTCTCCTAAAAAAGAAGATTATCCTATTCAAAAAAGAAATATTGTAGAAACTGAAAATATGATGGTTACTGATTCTATGTGGGAGAAGTTAAATCAGTCTACAGAGAATTCTGATTATTTATACTTAAATCAGTTTTTTCAAAATAGATCTGTTTCTACTAGTAATGAAATGACTGGTATTTTTAAAGATAATAATTTAATTATTGTATTAATGGAATCTGTAAATGAGATTGGAATTATAAATGAAAAAGATTTTCCAACTCTTTATAAGTTATATCATGAGGGGATTTCTTTTCATAACCATTATTCTCCAAGAAGTAATTGTTCTACTGGTAATAGTGAATTTAGTGTTTTAACTTCACTATATCCTGTAAATGGCTCTTGTAATGCGAATCAGTATGGTACGATGTATCGTTATCCAGAATCTTTATATGAAGTATTTAAAAAGAATGGTTATACTACGAGTGCATTTCATAATTATTATGATCGTTATTATGATCGTACTATTATTCATAATCAGTTAGGTGTTGATCATTATTATGGTGCTGATGAACTCGGAATATCTTATACAACAGAATATGGAGAATGGCCAAATGATATGGAATTATTTCAAAAAGCCAAAGATTACTATATGCATGATGATAAATTTGTTGCTTATTTTGCGACGATTTCTACTCATCATCCTTATATTAATTCTACTATTTTAGGAGATCAATATATGTCTTTATGGGATAATACTTCTTATTCTGATTCTTTAAAACGATATTTAAGTAAAATGAAAGTTTTAGATGAGGCTCTTTATGAATTATTAAATGAATTAGAAGAAGAAAAGAAATTAGATGATACTGTTATTGTTTTATTTGGAGATCATTACCCATATGGATTAACAGACAAAGATATTAATATGTATTTGAAATTAAATGGAGCAGATTATTATGTGAATCGAGATAGTATTATTCAAAAAAATATTGATCGTGTTCCAATGGTTATTTATCATAATAATATGGATGCAATTTCTGTTTCAAAATATACTACTCCTGTTATTTTGGTACCTACTATTTTTAATTTATTTGGATTGGCATATGACTCTAGATTATATTTTGGTGAAGATGTTTTTTCAAAAAATTATACTAATATAGCATATTTTGGAGATGGTTCTTGGCAAAATAATAGGGGATATTATTCAAATATGAATCATCATATGAATTATATTGATAAGAATTATAAATATACAAAAGATCAATTATTAAAGATAAATCAGATGAGTGAAGAATTATTGGATGGAAATTCTAAGGCGATTCAAAGTGGGTATTTTGAATATTTCTATTCTAATATCGATTTATTTGAATAGTTAATTACTTTGATTTTTACTTGTTTCATGTTATAATATTGAAGAATTGTTAGGAGATGAATAAATGGAATATAGTGTTGGGTTAGATTGGTTGATTATTATTGCTACTTTTGTGATTACTTTAGGTTCTCAATTTTTTATTAAACATTCTTATCATAAAACGATTCGTATTTCTTCCAGTAAAGGGGTTAATGGATATGATGTTGCTAGAAAAATATTAGATTCTAATGGATTAAGTCATGTAAAGATAGAAGAGACTCCTACAGAACTTGGAGATCATTATGATCCGAGATGTAAAGTAGTTCGTTTATCTACTGATGTATATCGAAAATCTACGATTGCTTCTATTAGTGTTGCTGCTCATGAATGTGGACATGCAATTCAAGATAAAGATGGATATTTCTTTTTAAGATTACGTAGTATGATTGTTCCTGTTGTTAATTTAGCATCTTCTCTTGGATATATTGCTATTATGATAGGATTATTTGCTGGAGCATTTGGTTTTTTATGGATTGGTATTTTCTTAGAAGTAATTATTTTGTTCTTTCAACTTATTACTTTACCAGTTGAATTTAATGCATCTTCTCGTGGTTTAAAACAATTAAAGAGTCTTAATTTACTTACAAGTTCAGAAGAAAGTAATAGTAGAGGAATGCTTGTTGCAGCAGCACTTACATATGTTGCATCTGTTGCTACTTCTTTACTAGAAATTTTCCGATTAATTTTAATTGCTAATTCTAGAAGGGATGATTAAGATGATTAAAGTAGTATCAAAAATAGATGAGGCTAATTGTGTTACTCATAGTGGGACCATGCATGCAGATGAGGTGTTTGCAACTGCTTTTTTAGATTTATATTTAGGAGATGTGCGTGTTTTTCGTACTAATAATGTTGATTTTTCTCGTGTTACAGATGATATGCTTGTATATGATGTTGGTCGTGGAAAGTATGATCATCATCAAAGTGATGCATTAAAAAGAGAGAATGGAATTCCTTATTGTTCTTTGGGATTATTATGGAAGGAATTTGGAAAAGACTTTTTAAAAAAATATGGAATTGAATTAATTGATAAAGTTTTTTTGGGAATTGATAAAGACTTTATTGAAGGAATTGATGCAGATGATAATGGAGTATTTCCTAAGATTGAGGCATCTTACCGTGTAAAAACTCTTCCTGGTATTATTAAAATATTTAATCCTAGTTATGATTCTGGAGAAATAGAATCAGAACAATTTGAAAAAGCATGTCGTATCGCAGAAGAAATATTAGAAGAAGAAATTTTTTATATTAATGGTAAAGTTTTAGCAGAAGAAGAAATTCTGACTCTTTTAGATACTGTTGGTTCTGATGATTCTTACTTAATATTAGATCGCTTTTTACCATATGAAGAAGTACTATTGGGTAATGAAAAGGCAAATTCTATTTTATATGTTGCTTATCCATCTAATAGAGGGGGATATGCGATTAAAGTAGTTCCTAAAAGTATGGATGATCATAGTGCTAGAAAACCATTTCCACTTGAGTGGGCAGGTTTAGAAGGAGAAGAATTGGAAAGAGTATCTGGAATAGAGGGGCTTACATTCTGTCATACTGGTCGTTTTATTGTTAGTTGTAAATCTTTAGATACTGTTTATCAAGTATTAAATAATATTTGTTAGTTTACTGTTAAGTTTTAAATCTTTTCTTTTTCAACTTGAAAAAATACAAAGATTTGTTATATTTATTTAGAGGTGTATTGGATTGAAAAAAGAACTTATTAAAAATTTCGTTTATATATTTTTCATTTTATTAGTTGCAGTTTTTTCAACTTATTATATCTATTATAAATTTCAAAATGATCGTAGTGTTGATTATAATTCAGATTCTTTAAATGTTATTTATCATGATACAAATGGGGATCATGTTGAAATTACGAAGATTACTCCTGTTACAGATTCTGTTGGATTATCTTCTAATTCTTATAATTTTACGATTCAAAATAATATGACGATTCCTGTTCCTTATACGATTAAAATTGAAGATGATTTGGATAAAATATTAGAAGATGAATGTGGTAATAGTTTAGTTTCTAAGGATAATATTCGTATTTCTATTAAAATTGGAAAAGGTTCTAATAAGATTTATAATTTAGATGAATTAAGGGAAGGTGTTTTATATACAGATTCTTTAGAGGCACTTCAAAAAGTAGATGTGGTAATTCGTGTTTGGATTAAAAAAGATAGTATATTAGTTAGTGGTATGAATTTGCATTATCATGGTATAATTCGTGTTTTAGAAGAAGAATATATTTATCCTTTAGATGAGGTGGAAAATCAATGATGATTGATCTATCTTTATTACATAGTCAGAATTTATCTGAAATCGTTTTAAAAGAAGAATATCAAATACCAAAATCTTATTACGAGCAGAGTGATATTTTATCTCTTTCTAAAGTTTCTGTTGATGGAATCATAGAATTTGATGGAGTAGATGATTTTTTTCGAGGGGTTATTTCAGGAAAAATGATTCTACAAGATTCTATTTCTTTAGAAGAGGTAGATTATCCTTTTCAAATAGAATATGATGATAAAATAGAAGAAAATTGTAAAAATGGTGAAAATACACTTGATATTTTCCAGTTTTTGTGGGAAAATATTGTACTAGAGGTCCCCTTACGGTTTACTAGGGTTCGTGATCTCAGTAAATTTCATGGGGATGGATGGAAATTAATAAGTGAAGAAGATTTCAAAAAAAGTAATAATCCATTTCTTGATTTATTAAATAATTATGATAAGGAGTGAGATACTATGATGAAGTTAAATATTCAATTGTTTGCTGTTCCTTTCCGTAAAGTATCTAAGACTAGAAAAAGATTAAGAAGAAGTCATAATGCTATGGAAATTCCAGGTATGACGAAATGTTCTAATTGTGGGGAAATGATTAAGCCTCATAGAGTTTGTCCTAATTGTGGTACTTATAAAGGAAAAGTAGAAGTAAAGAAAAATGAAGCAGAATAATTATTCTGTTTTTTTTGTCTTTTAACTGGCTTTTTTTATGATGTTAAGGTATAATGATTTATAGTAGGTTATATAAAAAAAGATATGGAGTTGAGAGTATGTTTCATAGGACAAATTCTAAAAAAGGATTTACTTTAATTGAGTTAATGGCAGTTATTATTATTGTAGGTATTTTATCTATTTTATCGATTGGTGCTATTACTCGTTTTATTGCGAAATCTAGACAACAAAAAGTTGTTCAAAATAAGAAAAATATTGTGATGGCTGCTGAGATGTATCTTCAATCTAATCGTGACTTAATGCCTAAAATGATAGGAGATCATGCATCTGTTAAAATGTTAGATTTACGTAATGCTAATTATTTAAAAGAAGATGTATCTAATGAAAAAGGGGAAGACTGTATGAAAGAGTCTTTCGTTTATGTCTTTAAGTTATCTGATTCAGATTATTCTTATACTCCACATTTATATTGTGGGGATGAAAAGGCTCCAGCAGAATATGTTCCTGCATCTCCTTATCTTGTTGATCATTCCGTAACAAATGACGGAGAAACAAAAAAAGTTAAAGTTTTATTTTCTGGTTCTAATGATGTTAAAAAAGCAAATTTTTCATTTGTTTTAAAAGGTGATCAGTCTGGGGAACTTGGAATTTATAGTTACAGTTATTCTATTTTGGCAAAAATTGGAGGAGAAAGTACTTTTACAGAGGTTTATAACTCTGGTACGTTAGAAGCAAATTTAGTTCCTTCTGTTGAATTTCAGTCTCGTCCAATTTCATCTTACTTGGATTTAAGTGGTACGACTAATATTGAAGTACGTGTTACAGCACTTAATGAAGAAGGTGGATTCTTATCTTATGAAACTCAAGGTTTGGCTGCATTTGGAGGATCTAGCTATGTAGATACGGTTAATCCATTATGTCCAGCATTAGATGATTATGCAGGTCGTATTGGTGAGCCAAGAGATTTTGATGACTGGATTAATAAGAGCGATATTGGAACAAATCGTTATCCAAGATTAATTACTCTACGTTGTGATGATGGAGATGGTTCTGGATGTAAACGTGATACATTCTCTCAATCATGGCCTGATACATCAGAAGAATATAAGTTTGGTGTTATGTTTGGCAAAATTGTAATGGAAGATAATGCGGTAACTGATGAGAATGGTAATCGAAAAGATGCAAATTCTATTGTTTGTCCTATTAATGTATTTGTAGATGTTAAGTCACCATCTATTGAAATTACTCCAAGAAACCCTAAAAACAATTCTTTAGCAGGAGATGGTCCTTTATTTAGTACAAATGAGGGTAAACTTGTTTTAGAGGATGGCCCTGAACCTGTTGCGGATCCTTTAGAGAAAACAATCACTGCCAAGGATTATAAGAAGATATTCTTAGGATTTGATATTGATCCTGAAGATGCTCAAAAATATGGTATTGCAGAAGATGATTTGGATTCTGCTGGATGGATGAATAAAGAAAATTATCCTGATGGAATTGAATATGAAGTTATGATTTCTGATAATATTTACTTAACTGGTTATACATGGGAAGTTAATGCTCCATATCAGGGAGTGGAAACTGCTAATTATGAGACATTATATTCTGATCAGTATGAAGGAAGCTCTTGGTGGAGAAATGAACATGATGAGACAAAAGTAGATGAAGATGCAGTGCTTGAGTCTAAGACTCCGCTTGATCCGGTTACCAATCAATATGTGTTTAAAATAGCCTTTAAAGAAGAGGGTGCAAGATACGGAGTACTTACTGTATACGATAGAGCAGGAAATGCTTCTAAAGTCTACATTTATGCTAATCTAGATCGTACACCACCTCCACTTGATTATCCTGCTCAAGATGATTTAGAAACTAAATTTTATAAAGTTCCAAATCCTCATGTAAATGCTGGTGTTAGCCCTTCTGCTATTCAAAAAAGAATGAGTATTAGAGGAGATGGTGCTTGCGAGAACGATAATCCTGATAAATATACTCCATTAGTTTCTAATAATGTTTTTTCTCTTGATGCACAAAAACCACAATATAATATGAATGAATTACTTGTTCCACCCCAAAATGTTACACAGGAAATGTATGATAATGCTTGTGCTGATTATATTCCTGCTGATCAGGCTGATTCTGCTGATCCTTGGTTTCAAGGATATAATGTTTGTTGTGAACCTGATTTTAAAGAGGATGCAATTACTTCTTGCTATTTCTTTAATGTAAATGGAAGTGGAATGCCTTTAAAACCTTGTGAAAGTAATCTTCCATTAAATGGAAAAGGAACTGTTTATGGAATAAAAAAAGGACAAGCCTTAGAAAATTTAACTAAAGGAACTGATAAAAGTACTTTATTTAAAAATATGGATGGTTCTTATCAAGATCATGAGGTTCAAGATGAATATAATACTCCTACTACTTCTCAGAGTACAGAAGAGGATTTACTAAATGCACGTCGTGTAGGATGCTATAAGATTGGTTCACTTGAAGGAAACAATGGAATAGAGCCAAAAGACCCTAATGATCCTAATTTGGAAGAATATCAAGCAGGTACTTGGTCAAACGAATCATTAATATGTGGGCCACTTGATAATATGGCAAAAGATAATTTTGTCACAAGTGATGAAGGTAATGAGGTTGAAATTGATAATGAAATATCTGGTTGGTTTGCAGTAGAGGTTAACGTTTATAAACAGGATGGACAGCAAATTATACCAAAATATAGTTATTATAGTAATGATTCAAACAGGCCTACAGAGTTTAGTACTATTCCAACTTATAATTATACAGATCCTGAGCATTTTGATTCTCATCTAATCTATGTTAATGATCGTTCTTCTTGGATAACTTTAAAAGAGCAGGGTACTCATAAATTAGTTTGGACTACATGTGATAAGGCTGGAAACTGTTATGATGATTCTGATGAGGATTTAATTGAGGAAAAGGGTAATAATACTGTTATTGTAAAAATTGATACTGTTAATCCATTATGCCAAAATTCAATTAAATATACAAAGTATGTTAACAGAAAAGGCGCAGTAAAAATTGGAACAACATATAATAGTGAAAGTGGTATTGGACCAAACTCTAATGGTTGGTTGTATGATAAGCAAGTTGCGACGGTTTTCCATTCTTGTGTTGATGTCGGTGATGCTAATATAACTGAATATGATGATGGATGGGATAATTCTGATACTTATGGAAGTGGATGTGCTGGAGGAATGGATTCTTCAACGAATGATTATTTTGATTATGCTTTTGATGTGTTTACGTCGGCTGCTGGTACAGATGGAGTTGGTAAATTTGGATATGTTGAAGATATTGCTGGTAATAAGGGTGAATGTAAGAATGGTGTCAATGTCTGGAAAGACTCTGTTTCTCCACAGTGTTATTTGAATGAAATTTGGACTGGTGAAAATTTTCTAAAAGAAAATGGAGGTCATAATGTTCCTAGTAAACATTTCTGGGCGGTTGAGGGAATGAATTATCGTGCTCAGTGGGGTGGTTGTAGAGATAATGTATATGCAAAACTTTCTGTATATAATCAACAGCCTGCCTATAGTACTTGTTATAATCAGTCTGATTTAACAGATAAAGTTGTTAGAAAATCTAGTCTTTATGAAGGAACTTTTGGTTATTATGATTATGATAAATTTATGGATGATAATATGTTACGTGAAATAGATGATGAATATGAGATTGATATGGGAGATGGTTATTATTATGACTTTCAACCTTCTATTACTGTTCCTAGACCTGATATTCAATATGTTGATATTTCAGAACCATTTTATGGTCAAGTTGGTTTGATGGGAATTCGTGCTCAACTTCGACATCGTTTACATCGTAATATGGATGATAGCGGTGCCGTTAGTTATTCTTTTAAGTGGGAAGAAAAAAGAGCACCTTATAATGGGTTTACAGTTGATGAGGCTGGAAATATTTCTTATGATGCCTGTGAGTCTATAGAATCTGGGTTAGATACGAAAACTCCTACTTGTAATTCTCAAGTTGAAATTCAAAATAGAGCATATGGAGATGAGGAGTATATAAATAGCCGTGGTGATTCTTGGGCTGGTTCTACTGGTGCTGATGGTACTCCTGAATATTCTCTTGTATTTAGAGGATGTATTGATGCACATGAGGATAATTATTTATATTATAATGTTGATAAATATTTCTATAGTGAAGATGCTAGTAGTGGTTGTGACAAAAAAGACCAGATAAATAAAATTTTTTGGATTTATGGAAATCCTGCTGTTGTTCCTGAAGGTGCTGAAGGACGTATTACATATGGTGAATACTATGGTGAAGCATCATTTAATGGTCCATATGCAATGCCTCAAAGCAATGATTATGTTATAGATATGGCTGGATATAAAGGCTATGGTAGTTGTGGAAGAACTCATGTTGCTATTGATTATACTGCTCCAACATGTAAGGCTTCTTATATTTATAAAGATGGCAAAAATTTTTCTGCAGAGTATAAAGGTAATCTTACTAATCAAATAATATATTCTAAAGGTGAATGTGATAGTGATAATGGTGCTATTCAAAGTGGATGTGATGCTGCTGGCGATTATAAATATTATGCTGATGATCTTTTTGCAAATCCATTTTTTGAATATAAAGGTAAAAATAGTGAAAAAACTTCTAAAATTATGTGTACAGATGTCGCTGGAAATTATGCATTTGTTACTGATACTCAATTGATTAAGCAAGATACTGTTCATCCTACTGTTAAATGTGAATATTCTGGTTATTATAAGAAAGATGGTTCTTCAGAGGTTAAAGTTAAGATTAATAGTATTGCGGATCCTCCTGGTAATCCAGATAATTTTGCAAGTGGTATTGATTATAGTAAATCTTACATTAGTTTTAGTGGTGGCTTAAGTAAACAAACTTTAAAATCTGGACAGATGGAATATATTATTAAACCAACTTGTGCATCTAGTGAATCTAGTATTAAGGCTTATATAACAGTATTTGATAAGGCTGATAATTCTATAAAGAATGTTGCTTGTACTGGTACTCCGATTGTCGTTCCTGGCTGCTGTACTAAAATGACAAATACCCCTGATAAATGTAGTGATTATAAGACAAGTTCTTGTACTAAAAAGTGTGGTGGTGGTACTCAGTATGAATATCGTGATTGTACGAATACTTCTTACTATAATGGAGCAACTTGTAAATTTAAGGATGTAGATGATGGTTCTGTTCGTGCATGCAATACACAGGCTTGTTGTAGTCAAACCACAGATTCATGTAATAAATGTAAAAATACTTATGAAGATGATAATCCTTGTTCTTACGGATTCCAAAAATGTAATGTAGTATCTAAATATGATTCATCTATTATTTGTGGGTCTCGATTTACTCGTATTTGTAAAGTTGATCAAGCAGCTTGTGAAAAAGGAATGGATCCAATACCTGGACAACCTTCTTCTAATACTTGTGATGTTTATCTTTATGGTAATACTGCTTCAGATGTTGTTGAAGTTCGCCCAACTGATTTTAATTGTGATTTTAAGAATGTTCAAAGTGGTTCTGTTGATAATCCGGTTGAAGGATGTTTTGCAAGAAGGACATCTGGTGGAGATGTTTTAAAGGTAACTGTAACTCCTTTCGCTACGCCAGGAGAAAACCTTTATAAAAATTTGTGTTTATTTAATGTTACTTGGATGAGTAATCGTTATAATTTCGATGATTCTATATATCGTCATTATTCTTTCGGTGTTGTTCAATGTAAAAGAGAAGATGGTACTTTCCATTATTGCTTAAATTCTTGTGATAATGTTGATTCTTGTGTTCCAAAATTATATGAGAGTAATCCAACAGAATAGAAAGGTAGGAGATTATGATGGATAAACAGAAAAAAATAATTGGTAATATTCGTAAATGTTTAATTGTTCTTATCATAATTCTCCTTATCTTTACGTTTGGTTATATAATTTTTTCTGGAGTTTTAATTAATTATGATAATCAAGAATACATTTATTCAGATTCTTCTAGAAGTGTTTCTTTTTATCCTTGTTTAAAAAAAGGTAGTGTATGTAGTCGAGATGATATATATCATTCTATAAAAGTTTCGTTTTTAGTAAATAATTCTCAAACTTATGAATTTTATTTATTATCAAATGATTCTGATACAGCAACCTTTATTATGTCTGAGAATTTAGTAGATGATGTGAATTGGCATAATGAAAGAATTAATATGAAAGGACCTACTAATGTTTTTAGAGTTCTTTCTGATTCTACAAGTACTTGGTCATCTATTCCTGTTATTTCTTCTTATGAATATTCTGATTATGGACAAGTAATCTATGAGAATCATTGTAGTGATGAAAATTATATCAATCATGAAGATTATGATTGTAGTCGAGGAGACTTTCCATCAAGAGGATATAAAGGTTTAAAAATAGAGAATGGTGCTCTTTTTATTCAGGCTAATCTTTATAGTAGTGAAGGTGTTTCTATGATGAACGGAACTCTTCTTAATGATCCACTTCTTCGGGCAAGAATTCCTACTTATGAAGAAATATATGACTTAGAAGAAGATGGTGTTCTTCCTGATTGGTTGATGGATCACTTGTATGAGAAGGAAGGTTTTTGGACCATGAGTTCTTCAACCCTACCTTCTACAGGTTATATACAAGGAGTATTTGCCGTGGAAAGAGTGAATCGTAAAGCAACTTTAATGGATGTTTATTCTATGAATAATGCGAATGATTATTATACTCATACAGGAATTAGACCTGTTATTACAATTGAAAAAGTATAAATTAAAAGGTTATAACTATGTTATAGCCTTTTAATTTGATATAATAGTATTGGTGATGTTATGACAACAAAAATAGTAGTATGTTCTAATGAATATAAAAATAAACAATTATTAGATTATTCTCTAAATCCATCTTTTAGTTCCATTCGTTATATGTCAAAAGATGAATTTTTTAATCATTACTATTATGAGTATGATGAAAGAAGTTATGTTTATTTAATGAAGAAGTATCATTTTCATTTAGATGTATGTAAAGTATATTTAAACAATATGGTATTTATTGATTTAGAAAAAAAATATAAAAGTAAAAAACTTTTATTTTTACAATCATTAAAAAAAGAATTAATAGATAATCATTTATTTACTTATCACTCTTATTTCAAAGATTCTATTCAAGAGATAGAAGTTCATTCTATTTATGATTTAGATTACTATCAAGAAAAAGTACTTGATTATTCTTTTCAAATTCCTGATTTTTCTTTTTCTCCCACTGTGTATGAATTTTCTAGTATGGAGGATGAGGTTAATGCAGTATGTCAAAAGATTTGTTCTTTAATAAAAGAAGGAGTATCACTATCTCATATTTTTTTAGTTAATGTAAGAGAAGATTATTATTATACGTTATGGAAGATGTTTTCTTATTATCATATTCCTATTTCTATTCCTTTTCAAAATTCTATTTATTCCACGAAGATTGTACAAGATTATTTAAATGACGGAACTCTTACTTTAGATAATGATATGATTACTACTAAATTAGTATCTGTTATTAATAAGTTATCTATTTTAGAAGAAGATGAATATAAAAAAGTAATTTTAATAGATCAATTAAAACATACCATGATTCCTTCTAAAAAATATGATAATGCCGTTGAAATAAAAGATTTAAAAAGTAGTACTTTTCAAGAAGATGATTATGTCTTTTTATTAGGATTTAATCTAGATTATGCTCCTCAAATGAAGAAAGATATTGAATATATTTCTGATAAAGAAAAGGAAGAAGTAGATTTATATACAACAACTTATATGAATCAAAGAGAAAGAAAATTAATTCCTTATTTAATTAGTCAAATTAAAAATATATTTATTAGTTATCCATTATCTAGTCCATTTCAAAAATATTATCCATCTATTCTTATAGGAGATTATTCATTAAACGTTATTAAAAATTATTCTTTTACGAATCAATATTCTAATTCTTATAACCAAATTCGTTATGAAGAAATGTTAGATCAATTCTATATATATGGAGAAAAACATCCTGATTTAGAATTATTTCATTCCAATTATCCAAATCTTTATGATACATATTCTAATAAATTTAATGGGATTGATAAAGATTTTTATTTAGAACAATTACCAGTACCTTTAACATTATCTTATTCCTCTCTTAATAGTTATAATGAATGTAAGTTTAAATACTATATTAAAAATGTATTAAAAATAGATCCTTATGAAGATACCTTTTCTGCTTTTATTGGATCTTTATATCATAAAATATTATCTTTATATCAAAATAATAATTTTAATTTAGAAGAGGAGTGGAATCGATATTTAGAAAGAAGAGAATTAACAATTAAAGATATGACTTTACTTGTTAGAATAAAGAAAGATTTAGTAGAATTATTAGATGAATTAAAAAAACAAGAATTAATATGTGGATATAATGATGGATTATTTGAAAAAGAAGTAAGAATTAAAATTAAGAATGATATTTCTGTAGAGTTTGTTGGATATATTGATAAGATTTTATATTATAAGAAAATAGATGATACTTATTTTTCTATTATAGATTATAAGAGTGGGTTTATTGATACTCATATAGAACCTATGAAATATGGATTACATATGCAATTACCAATTTATTTATATTTAATTCATTATTCTAAATTATTTGATAATCCTATTTTTACGGGAATCTATTATCAAAATATATTATTTTCTTATCCTACTTGGACTCCTACTTTAGAAGAGGATAATAAAAAGAAATATTATTTACAAGGATATAGTACAGATAAGATAGAATTACTATCTAGATTTGATTCTACTTATGAAGATAGTGAACTTATTAAAAGTATGAAATATAATGAAGAAAAGGGATTTGGTTCTTATACTAAGATTATGGATGATAATCTTTTATATCAGATGCTTACCTTTACTAAAAAACATATAGAAGATAGGGTAGATGATATCTTAAATGGAGACTTTACAATTAATCCTAAAATAGTTGGAAAAGATAATGTATCTTGTGAATTTTGTCATTTTAAAGATTTATGTTATATGACAAATGAAGATATTATAAGACTTCCAAAAGTTGAGGATTTATCTTTTTTAGGAGGTGAGGAGTAATGGCTTGGACAAAAGAACAAGATAGAGCAATTCATTTAGAGGGAACAAATATTATTGTTTCTGCTGGTGCTGGAAGTGGTAAAACTGCTGTATTAACAGAGAGAGCAAAAAGAAAAGTATTAGGAGGAGTTCATGTAAATGAACTATTAGTACTTACTTTTACGAATGCTGCTGCTGCTGAGATGAAAGATAGAATAAGAGAGGCTATTAAAGATACTCCTGGGTTAGAAGAAGAATTAGATTATATTGATGGAGCATATATTACAACATTTGATGCTTTTTCTTTAGCAATGGTTAAAAAATATCATGATCGATTAAATGTATCTAATTCTATTACGATTACTGATGATGTATTAATTGATTTAAATAAAAAAAGAATATTAGATGAAATCTTTGATGAGAAATATATTACACAAGAGAAAAGATTTTTAAAATTAATTGATGATTTTTGTTTAAAAGATGATAAAGAATTAAAAGAGTCTATTCTAAATTTATATCGAAAAATAGAATTAAAATATAATAAAACAGAATTCTTAAAAAATTATTTAAATGAATTTAATCAAGAAAAATACAATTCTTTTGGAAGGGAATATGAAGAGTTTTTAAGAAGCAAACAAAGTATGATAAAAGATATGATTTCTTCTTTAAATGAATACTTTGATGGAGATTTTGTGGGATGCGTTGAAGATAGTTTAGAGAAGTTCTTAAAAGCCCGTAGTTACGATGAATTTTATCAAGCAATGGATTATGGTAGTGTAAGAGTACCAAGAGGTTCTAGTGAGGAAGGAAAGACCTTAAAAAGTACGATTTATGATGAATTAAAAGATATTAAGAATCATTATATGATTTATTCTTCCTATCAAGAATTAATGGATGAATTATGTTCTACTTTAGATGATATATCTGAAATAATTGATATTTTAATATTACTAGATCAAAGACTTGATCAATTTAAATTCAAACATGATTATTATAATTTTACAGATATTGCTCGTATGGCAATACAAGTAGTAGAAAATAATCCAGAAGTAAGAGATGAATTAAAAAATCAATTTAGAGAAATCATGATAGATGAATATCAGGATACTTCTGATACTCAAGAAAAATTCATATCTTTAATTTCTAATCATAATGTATATATGGTAGGAGATATTAAACAATCTATTTATCGATTTCGAAATGCAAATCCTTATTTATTTAAAGAAAAATATAATACCTATCGAGATACTGATTTAGGAGAAAAGATTGATTTATTACATAATTTTAGATCAAGAGATGAAGTATTAAAAGATATTAATGTATTATTTGATTATGTTATGGATGATGATATAGGAGGAGCAGAGTATCAAGAAAGTCATCGTATGGTATTTGGAAATGAAAGTTATAATCTAGAAGGAAAAACGAATCAGAACTATCATATGGATATCATAACTTATAATAAAGATGAATTAGGAAATATTACGAAAAGTGAAGAAGAAGCCTTTATTATAGGAAATGATATTATTAATAAAGTAAATAGTCATTTTCAAGTATTTGATAAAAAGAAAAAAATATTAAGAGATTGTACTTATCAAGACTTTGTTATTCTATTAGATAAAAGTCGTGACTTTGATTTATATAAAAAAGTATTTGAGTACTTACAAATACCTCTTACGATATTAAAAGATGAATCCTTAAGAAAAGATATTGATGTAAGTGTATTCAAAAACTTATTACAATTTATTTGTTTGGTAAAAGATCAAAAATTTGATAAAGAATTTGAATATTCATTTGTATCCTTATCTAGAAGTTTCTTATATCGAATCGATGATAAAGATATTTATGAAATCATTCAAAAAAAGAATTATCAAGATACAAAACTCTATCAAGATGCTTTAGAATTATCTTTAAAAGTTGATTGTTACAATCCTAGTCAATTCTTTCGAGAAGCTCTTGAAAAGGTGGAATATGATTCTAAAATATTAACAATTCATAATATTCATTCTTATCGTGTACGTTGTGAGTTCTTTTATCGATTATTATGTGATTATGAAAAGAATGGGGGAACGATAAGAGATTTTATTCAATATTTAGATCAGATATTTGAAGAAGATTATGATTTAAAATTTAAAGTATTGGGAGATACTTTAAATAGTTGTATGATTATGACCATTCATGCATCAAAAGGATTAGAGTATCCAGTATGTTATTTTGCAGGATTAACTTCTAAATTTAATTTATCAGAATTAAGAGAGAGAATTTTATTTGATAATGAATATGGAATCGTACTTCCTAAAATAGATCATTATTATAAAGATACGATATTAAAAGTATTATTAAAAAATAGAGTAAGAAAAGAAGAAGTAGGAGAAAAAATTAGACTTTTTTATGTAGCAGTTACTAGAGCTAAAGAAAAAATGATATTTGTAATGCCAGAGGCAGAAGAAGAAAAAGAAGTATTTGATATTATTCCTTCTTATGAAAGAGAAGGGTATTCTTCCTTTTATTCTATTATGAAGAGTATTTATTCTCTATTATTACCATATATTAAAAAAACAGATATCAAAGCAACAAAAGACTATTTATTATCTACTAGTAAAAGTGAAATACAAAAAAGTAAAGATTCTTTATTAGTAGAAGAAATTAATATAGAATCTAATGAAATAGTAGAGAAACATTTCTCTAAAAGTAATTTAAGTCTTATTACAATAGAAGAAAAAGAAGTAATGGATTTTGGTACTAAAGTACATGAAGTATTAGAAGAGATTAACTTCTTTGATGAGAAATCTATTTTGAATATTAAAAATCCTATGATATTAAAGAAAGTAAAATCTTTTATAGAAAGTGATATGATACAAAAACATAAAGATTGTAATATGTATAAAGAATTTGAATTCTTATATGAAGAGGATTCTATTATGAATCATGGTATTATAGATTTATTAATAGAAGATAAAGATCAGTTTATTATTATTGATTATAAATTAAAAAATATAGATGATGATGCTTATGATTTACAATTAAATGGATATCGTAATTATATTATAAAACGTAGTGGTAAGAAGTGTAGTTGTTTTTTATATTCTATTATGGATGAAGAATATAGGGAGGTACTATGAAGATTCAGACAAAAGATTTAAATATTGTTGTAGTAGAAAAAGAAGCAATTGATATTTATATTGATTTTATAAGACTAATTAAAAGTACTTTACAAAAACCTTATTTTTTTCAGGATTATTCAAGAGATGAACTAATATCTTTCTTAGATCATAATAGTTATATTTATTTATTTCGTTATCATAATGTTTATATTTCTTCTTGTATGATTATTCCAACAAATAAAAAATATTCTTTTCAAAAAGAAAATGAAAAAGTAGTAGAATTTGGTCCTCAAACAGTGTTTGAGGATGTAAGAGGAAATGGAATACAATCTTATATGATAGAAAGATTATTTCAGATTAGTAAAGATTTAGGATATGATTATGCTGTTATCAATATTGATCAAAAAGATACTTATTCTTATCATAATGTATTAGATTGTGGGTTTCTAAAAATAGGAGAAATAAAAGAAGAAAATGGTATAAAAAATACTTATTACAAAGATATCAGAAAATGATATCTTTTTTTTTATGAAAAGAGTATAATGAAAAAAGTACTGCGTTTTTTAAGAGTAAAACCATGTTTTTATTCATAGAAAAATGCATTTTATAATATTTTTCTTGATAAAAACAACAAATTATGTTATAATGGGGGCACTAGTTGTCGATAGGTCTTGTTAGGGGGAAGGATATATGGACTATAACGTTTTAGAAAATATTGAGAAAGTTTCAGTATTTTATCAAATTAAAAGATTTTTATATTTATTTATTAAAAGAGGATTTGATATTGTTGTAAGTATCATTGGTTTAATCTTTTTAATACCAGTTACTGTAGTTATTAAGATTGCATCTATGTTATCTGGAGACTTTCATTCCATTTTCTTTGTACAAAATAGAATTGGAAAGAATGGACGTGAATTTAAATTTTTTAAATTCCGTAGTATGGTTCCTAATGCAGATGAGATTTTATTTCGTACATTAGAACTTGATGCAATTATGGCAGAAGAATATGAAAAGAATAAAAAATTAAAAAATGATCCTAGAATTACAAAAGTAGGTAGAATTATTCGTAAATTATCTATTGATGAACTACCTCAATTTATTAATGTTTTCTTAGGTGATATGTCTATGATAGGTAATCGTCCTTATCTACCTCGTGAGAAAAAAGATATGGGAAAATACTTCGATGATATTGTAAAAACAAAACCTGGTCTTACAGGATACTGGCAAGTAAATGGTAGAAGTGATACTACATTTAAAAAGAGATGTGAATTAGAACAATACTATTCTAATAACGCAGGTCTTAGAATGGATATTAAAATATTTTTTAAGACATTTAAAGTAGTATTAGGTTGTAAAGATGCTAGATAAATCACTATGAAAACATAGTGATTTTTTTTAACACTTATTAAAAAAATACATAAATATTATGAATAATACTTTTCTTTTTTATAAAAATATGTTATAATATGGGTGCTTTTAGGGGTAATGCATTATTAGTGTGATAATTATATTTTTACCCCTCATTGTTTGGGGGATGTTGAAGTTGGATAAGAATGGAGAAAAACAGACTTTAAGAATTGGAATGATTGTCGGTAAATGGGTTGGCGGTGGAGTAGAGGCTGTCATTATGAATTACTATCGTCACATTGATCGCAATAAAATTCAATTTGATTTCATTTGCGATAATGATTCTACTAACATTCCATATGAAGAAATTAAAGAATTAGGTGGTAGGGTAATTCTTGTACCACCGTATCAAAAATTATTTCGTTATATAAAAGAATTAAAAAGAATATTTAAAGAAAATAATTATAAGATTGTACATTCAAATATTAATGCTTTATCTGTATTTCCTTTATATGCAGCAAAATGTGCAGGAGTTCCTATTAGAATTGCACATTCTCACTCGACTACAAATAAAGCAGAATGGAAAAAGAATTTACTAAAACAAGCATTAAAACCATTTAGTAAGGTGTATGCAAACACTTATTTTGCATGTACAGAACATGCAGGTCGTTGGTTATTTGGAAATAAAACATTTGATGAAGGAAAAGTTTTAGTGGTAAATAACGGTATTGATGTTGATTCTTATTCATTCAATGAAAAAATAAGAAAAGAAAAAAGAAAAGAATTAAACTTAAAAGATACTGATATTGTTATAGGACATATTGGTAGATTTATGAAACAAAAGAATCATGAATTCTTAATTGATATATTTAATGAATTATATAAAGAAAATAATAATTATAAATTAATGTTAATTGGACAAGGTCCATTACAAGATGAAATGAAACAAAAAGTAATAGACTTAGGTATTGAAGATGTAGTAATGTTTTTAGGACAAAAAACTGATGCTAATAAATATTATCAAGCGATGGATTTATTTTTATTCCCATCTTTATATGAAGGATTAGGAATGGTATTTGTAGAAGCACAGTCTGCAGCACTTCCATCAATTGCCTCAACTGAAGTACCAGAAATTGCTAAAGTATCAGATAGAGCATACTTCATTGGTTTAGATGAACCAATTAAAGTATGGACTAAAAAAATTAAAGAAGTAATTAATCAAGAAAGAAAAGTAGATACAAAAAGAATAAAAGAAGCAGGTTACGATATTGTAACAGAGGCTAAGAGATTAGAAGAGAGATATAATACAATAAAGTAACTAATGAGAAAGGAAAATTGCATATGAATCTTAAGTATGGAGATAAAAAAATCATTATCGATAAAAAAATTATTTTGCTTTTATATGTAATCATTGTAATCATATCTAAAATTGTAAGGTATACTGTTATGAAACAAACATTAGTAGATACTGCAAGAGGATTTCAAATGCTAAGTGATATTTTATATAATAAATCTTTACATTTAAAGATTTCAGATATTGGTTCGTCATTGGCGTTTAATAATGCAGCAGTAATATTTAAATCAATTAATATTTTTAAATTGTCGACGTACGTGCAATTTGAGATATACATCACAATTTTGTGGAATTTAATTGTAATGTATATGATTTTAAGATTAAAAAACTTTCAAAATAATACTATAAGTTTGTTTATTATGGCAACTATTTCTGTATTAAATATTTTTAATTTTACTCTTTCTAAAGAGCCGATTCAGTTATTATATTTTTTATGGATATATATGGTTTTAACATCAAATCTTAAAAATGATAGATTAAAATATTTATTATGTATATTTGTGATTTTTATTTCCGTTTTCTCTTACAGAAATTATTATATACTATTTGCTTTTTTTTCATGTGTGATTTACATACTTTTTTTAGTTTTAAATAATAAGAAAAAGATTGGTTTGAAAGATATTATCTTTATCATTTTACTTATTTATATTGTTTATGTTGTATTTTTATTTGCATCAAGTATATTGTTTCCTTCATCTTTTAAAGAATTATTATGGTTAAAATCTCATAAAGAATTATATCCTGCTGCAACACAGATATACAATGTTTTAAATAATCCAACTTCTAATATTTTTAAATTATCATTGGAGTATGTTCTTTTGATGATTAGATTATTAATTCCATATGAATTGATTTTAAAAGGTCCAAAATATCTATTATTCGTTATATATCAGATATTGATTACTGGATATTTAATTAAAGCGATTAAGAATTATAAAAATAATGATATGATTTCTAATTATTCATTATATTTATTTATTAGTTTTTTACTTGCATCTGTCACATTTGAACCAGATTATGGTTCATGGGTAAGACATGAATCTGTTGCTTTTCCACTAATGTTTTTAATTATGGGATTACGTCCTAAAAGTTGGAAAAATAAAAACAATAATAAGGAGTGATACTGTGAAAATTATAGGTATTGTATCATGTTATTTTAAAAATAATTATGGTAGTATGCTTCAGGCTTATGCTAGTCAGAAAATACTTGATGATATTGGAATCCCTAATGAAACTATTAATATTTCGGAGCTTAAAGATTTTTCAAAAGGAAAGAAAAAATATTATATATCGCAACTAACTAATCTAAATTTTATAAAAACGAAACTTGGAATGATTAAATTAAAAATCTATGCAAAATTAAATAAAAATTTAAAAAGAAATTTTGCAATTAGAAATAAAAAGTTTGAAGAATTTAAAAGAAACTTTAATTTAACTAAATCATTTAGTACATATAAAGAATTAAATGTGTATTCAGAAAAAAGATATTCTGATGTAATAGTAGGTAGTGATCAATTATGGTTACCAGTAAATGTAGTATCAGATTATTACACGTTAAACTGGGTACCAGAAGAAGTCAATAAAATTAGTTATGCAACAAGTTTTGGAATTTCATCTATTCCAGATAAATATAAAGAACAATATAAAACATTCTTAAATAGAATTGAACACATAAGTGTAAGAGAAAGTAATGCTGTAAAACTTGTTAAAGATGTATCTGGTATAGATGCAACTTTAGTATGTGATCCAACTTTACTTCTTACTAAAGAAGAGTGGATGGATGTACAACAAGAAGAACCAATTTTAAATGAAAAATATATTTTCTGTTACTTTTTAGGTAATAATATTGAACATAGAAAATTTGTAGAAAGATTAAAAGAAAAAACTGGATATAAAATTGTATCAATTAACCATTGTGATGAATATGTTAAATATTCAGATCAATTTGCTGATATTATCCCATATGATGTTGGGCCTAGTGAGTTTGTTAACTATATAAGAAATGCTGAATATGTTTGTACTGATTCATTCCATGGAACGGTATTTAGTTTAATTAATAATGTTAACTTTTTTACTTTTAGAAGATTTAACAATAAATCTAAAATGTCTACTAATTCAAGAATACATTCATTACTTGAAATAGTAGATTTAAAGAATAGATTAATTACGGGAAATGAAGATGTAGAAGATTTAATCAAAGAAATAATAGATTTCAAAAGAGTTAATAAAAAATTAGAGGAATTCAGAAATGGTTCTAAAGAGTGGTTATTAAAATCAATTAAATGGAAATCAGATAACATTAAACATATTAATATTGAGGAAAAAAGTGATTGTTGTGGATGTACAGCATGTAAAAGCATATGCCCTAAAGATGCTATCGAAATGGTAGAAGATAGCGAAGGATTTAAATATCCAAAAATTAATAAAGAAAAATGCATTAATTGTGGTTTGTGTAAAAAAGTATGTCCTATTTTAAATAAACAACAATTCAATGAATTTAATCAAAAAGCATATTTATTTCAAAATAAAAAAGAAGATGTTAGAAGTGATTCAACATCAGGTGGGTTTTATAGTTCAGTAGGTGAGTATGTAATTAATAATGGTGGAGTTGTATATGGGGCATCATTTGATAAAGATTTTAAAGTTGAACATACTAAGGCTGAAATGGTAGAAGAACTTTCAAAATTTAGGAAAAGTAAATATGTACAAAGTGATCTAAATAATGCTTTTAAAGAAATAAAGGAATACTTAGATGATAATAGAATGGTTGCATTTAGTGGGACACCTTGTCAAGTTGCAGGATTAAACAATTATTTGAAGAAGAGTTATGATAATTTAATTCTTATTGATATTATGTGTCATTCAGTACCATCACCTTTATATTATGAAAAATATAAAGAATATATCTTAAAGAAAATGAACGCTAAAAAGATATTAAATGTTAATTTCAGGGATAAAAGAAAATATGGATATAAATATTCAATGATGACAGTAGAAACAGATAATGGAATATATAGCGAAGGAATTGATACTGATCCATACTTAAGAGCATTCTTTGGTGATTATTCTGTAAGACCATCTTGTTATAATTGTAAATTTAAAACTCAAAAAAGAGTTAGTGATATTACAATTTGGGATTGTTTTAATATTAATGAAATAGATAAATCATTTGATGATGATAAGGGTACAACGAGATTACTTGTACAATCTGAAAAAGGTTTGGATATATTAAATAAATTATCAGATATTAGATTAAAAGAAATTGATTTAAAAGTTGCCGTTGGTAGAGTACACGAGATGACACATAGTGTTAAATCAAAACAAGGAAGAGATGAATTCTTCAAAACAATAAATTTAGATGAAAATGCAATAGATAAATACTTTCCAGTTACTATAAAAACAAGATTAAATAGTTTTGTTAGAAAAACACTTAGTGTGACAGGATTATATTCGAGTATTAAAAGTATTGCAAAAAAAGTATTACGAAAATAAACAGGGGAGAAGTGCTATGAAAAAACTAAAGAAGATTAAACTTAAAGAAATTTTAAAAATATTTTTATTTATAATTTTAGTTATTCCAGCATTTATTAGAAAACATATATTAAAAAAAGAATTATGGTTAATATCTGAGTATAAAACAGCAAGAGATAATGGCTATTTCTTCTTCAAATATATGAGAGAGAAACATCCTGAGATTGATTGTTATTACGCAATGGATTTAAAACATAATGATTATGAAAAAGTTAAATCATTAGGAAATGTAATTAAATGGGGAAGTTTTAAACATTATTACTATTATATGAGTGCAACATGGAATTTATCTTCACATAAAAATGGTACACCTAATCATATATTGTTTTTATTATTAAGATTGAAACTTAATTTATATGATAATTTTGTGTTTTTACAACATGGAATTACATGCAATAATTTAGAAATGTTTCATAAAAAAAATGCAAAATTTAAAATATTTATTTCTGGTGCAAAACCAGAAGCAAATTATTTAATAAAAGAATTTGGTTATGATGATAGTGAAGTAAGATATACAGGATTTTCTAGATTTGATAATTTACATAATATTCAAGTTGATAATAATACTATTTTATTTATGCCAACATGGAGAAGATGGCTTACTAAAGAAAAGGCACTTGTTGAATCTGAGTATTTTAAGCGAATTACTTCCTTTTTAACAAATAAGAAATTAGAGAAACTATTAGAAAAATATGATAAAAAAATCATATTTTGCGCACATGGCGGATTGAAAGATGTGTGTAATAGTTTTAAAACAAATAATAAATGTATACAAGTATTAGATGTAAATTCAACTGATATTCAAAGTCTATTAATTAAAGGTGCAGTTTTAATAACCGATTATTCATCCATTCATTTTGATTTTGCATATATGAAAAAACCAATAATTTATTATCAATTTGATGTTGACGATTTTTTAAAAAAGCATATAGGAAAAGACTATGAGAAAACATACTTCAATTATGAAAGAGACTGTTTTGGGCCAATTGTTTATGATGAAACGGAATTACTGATAGTACTAGAGAGTATAATAAAATCTGGTAATCAAGTTCAAAAAGATTATATTTCTAAGATAGAAAAATTTTTTCCATTATGTGACGCCAATAATAGTGAAAGAATATTTAATGTTTTGACGAAACATTAGTTTTTTTATAAAAATGGAGGTAATTAAGTGAAAAATACTATTTCGATAATAATTCCTGTTTATAAAGTCGATTTGAAATATTTTGGAGAATGCCTATTAAGTGTAAAAAATCAAACTTTTCGTGATTTTGAAGTCTATGTTATTTTTGATGGTGCAGAAAAGTATATTGTAGATTATTATAATAAAATCATTGGAAATGATAAAAGATTCAAATCGATTGTTAGAGATAATAAAGGTGTTTCTTATACCAGAAATCAAGGAATAGATCTTGTAAATACAAAATGGATTTCTTTTGTTGATGCTGATGATTGGTTGGAACTAGATGCTTTAGATTTTTTTTATAAAAAAATTGAAAATATAGAAGATGTTGATTTCGTTATTATGAAAAATTATAGAAACTACAAGGATAAACAAGTAGTGATTGAAACGGGAATAGCCTGTGATTGTTTTTTTAGGAAAAAAGAAATTATTGATTTATTCCAGTCTTCTTATGGTTCTAAAAGAGGAAAAATTAAATATTGTAATTCAGTTTGGAAAAATTTTTATAAAACAAGTTTTTTGAAAAATAATCATATACGTTTTGATACTGATCTGCAACTTGCGGAGGATATGCTTTTCAATTTTGATGTTTGGCGTTTTTCAAAGCAAGGATATTATATCAATCATCCTATTTATCATTATCGATATAATGATGATTCTATAATGAATTCTAAAATAGAATTGTTAATAGAAAAGTATAATGATGTTTATCCTAGGTTTTATAAAAAAATAGAGTTACTTGATTTTGAATGCTCTAAAAATCATCAATTGTTTATTATTAGACAAATTGAAAGATATGCTATAGCAATAAGAAAAGATAATTTCAAATGCTTTAAGAAGAAAATATCTAATTTATTAAAAAACAATTTTTATTATGATGCTATAAAGAAATCTAATCTTTTTGAATTGAGCACTAAGCATATGATTTTTCTATTGTTTTTGAAAATCAACTTTATTTTTGGTTTATACTATATTGTGAAAATTAGAAAGATGAAATAATCTATTTCATTTATTTAATTATATTTGATGCTTTTTATTATTAATATAAAGATAGTTGAATTATTTTATTGATATTTACGATGAACTAGAAGTTTTTTAAACTTTAATTATTTATATGGAGGGAACTATGAAAAAAATTGGTATTGTTACTCTTAATAGTAATGATAATTATGGAAATAAACTACAAAATTATGCGTTAAAAACTGTATGCTGTAGATATGGTTTTCAAGTTGATACGTTATGGTTTGATGATGAATATAATTCTATTAAATTTTTTGTAAAAAGGTTATTGTTTTTTGTAAAAAAGTATAGAAGAGAAATGAAATTTGAAAACTTTACTAGAATGTACTTGAATAGATGCGTTTTTGATGGTAATCATAATAATTATGATTATTTTATAGCAGGAAGTGACCAAATTTGGAATTATAAATTCAAAGGTGTGCAAAAGAGGTTTAATAATTATTTTTTAATGTTTTCTCCAAAGAAAAAAAATATTTCATATGCTGCTAGTATTGGTGTTGATACTATTTCTGAGAGTTATATTGAGAAGTTTAAAGATGGTATTAATAACATCAATTGCGTCTCAGTAAGAGAAAACGAAGCAAAAGAAGTACTTAAGAATATAACTGATAGAGATGATATTCAAGTTGTTCTAGATCCCACTATGCTATTGCCCAAAACTGAGTGGGAGAAGATTATGAAAAAACCTAAAAAACTTAAAAACAAAAAATTTATCCTTAATTACTTTTTAGGGGAATTATCTAATGAGAAAAGAAATGGTATAGATGAGTTTGCTCATAGTCATGATTGTATTGTTATTAATATACTTAGTAAAAATGATCCATATTATCTTAGTGATCCTTCTGAATTCTTATACTTAGAAAAAAATGCATTTTTAATATGTACTGACTCATTTCATGCCAGTGTATTTGCAATTTTGTTTAATACACCATTTGTTGTTTTTGACAGAGCACAAATAGGCGTATCCTCTATGAATTCGAGAATTAACACGTTGTTGTCTACTTTCCATTTAGAACACAAAAAATGCGATGAAAATGAAATTTCTTCAAAATATTTAGATAATAATTATGATTTAGCCTATGATATTCTCAAAAATAGAATAGAAGATTCTATTCAATTTATAAAAAAATCTTTAAATATTGATGAGTAATTTTTGCTTCGCAATAATTATTTTGATTATTTTATTAGGAGGTGTAGAGATGAAAAAATCTCAAAGAAAAATTGGAGCAATTCTTTCTTATATTTCAATTATTTCTAGTACTCTAGTCCAGTTATTATATACACCATTGTTAATATCAAAATTAGGTCAAAGTGAGTATGGATTATATTCTCTTGTTAATAGTATTATTGGATATTTAACTGTTCTTGATTTAGGATTTGGTAATGCAATAATAGTGTACACTGCTAAATATAGAGCAAAAGGACAGTTTCTTGAAGAAAAAAAATTGCATGGGATGTTTAATTTGATATTTAAAATTATAGGAATTATAGCTGCTATTTTAAGTTTAATTTTGTATTTTAATGTTGGTACAATATTTGGTAAAACAATGACAAGGATTGAATTGCATAAAATAAGTATAATGATGTTAATACTATCGTTCAATTTATTTATTACATTTTCTTTTGCTATGTACAATTCAATTATCACAGCATATGAAAGATTTACTTTCCAAAAGATTGTTGCGATAATTCATACATTATTAAAACCATTATTGATGATTCCATTATTATTTCTAGGCTATAAATCGATATCACTTTGTATTATTATTACTGTTACCAACATTATTACAGTATTATCAAACTATATTTACTGCAAAAAAATACTAAATATTAGTACAAGGTTTATGGGATTCGATAAAAAACTGTTTAGTACTATATTTGGATATTCCATATGGGTTTTTATAGGTATAATTGTGAATAAAATTAATTGGTCAGTAGATAATTTTGTATTAGGAGCTGTATCTGGTACAATTGCAGTTTCTGTATATTCTATTGCAGCAACATTAAATCAATTATTCTTAAATCTTTCTAATGCAATTAGTGGGATTTTGTTACCAAAAATGTCAAAATTGATAGCCAAAAATGTTTCTTCTGAAGAATTAACAAATGAAATGATTAAGGTTGGTAGAATTCAAAACTATATGATCTTTCTTATGGGTAGTGGTTTAGTATTATTTGGTAAAAACTTTATAATTATGTGGGCTGGAAAGAATTTTACTGATTCATATTATGTAGCATTATTGTTAATAATACCTGTATGTTTTCCACTTATTCAAAATTTGGGTTTAAGTATAATGCAGGCTATGAATAAGTATAGATTTAAATCTCTTTCTACTGCTGCTATGTCAATCGTTAATGTGATTATTAGTATATATTTTGCTAAAAAGTGGGGTGCAATTGGTGCAGCTCTAGGAACTTGTATTGCTTTAATAGTATGCAATATTATTATAATTAATATTTATTACTATAAAGTAATAAAATTAGATATCATAAAATTTTGGAAAAGTATTATTGGACAAGTTTTACCGTTTTCAATTCCTATTTTAATTATTGTTTTAATTATGCATTTTACAAATTTGACAGGTATTGTTAATTTTATAGTATATGGCGGAAGTTACACTTTTATGTACTGTTTAATAGCTTATTATTTAACTATGAACGATTATGAAAAAAATATAGTAAATAGCTTATTAATAAAACTACATTTAAAGAAGGTGAAATAGATGGATATTATATGTGATAGAACCAAATGTTGCGGTTGCCATGCTTGTTATAATATATGCCCTAAGAATGCTGTTGAAATGATAACTGATGAAAAGGGATTTAAATATCCGGTTATTAATCAAAAAAAATGTATCAATTGTGGATTATGTGTAAAAGTATGTCCTATCCTAAAAAATAACGTAAATAAATATCAAAAAAAGGTTTACGCAATTTACAATAAAAATGAAGAAGAAAGATTGAATAGTTCTTCAGGTGGTCTTTTTATTCTTTTGGCAAAAGCGATTTTAAATATGAATGGTGTTGTTTTTGGAGCATCATTTGATAAAGATTTTTGCGTATTTCATTCTTATGTAGAAGATGAAAATGAAATCATAAGACTTCAAGGTTCTAAATATGTACAAAGCACTATAGGTGATACTTATAAAAAGGTTAAAGAGTTTTTGGAAAAAGATATATATGTATTATTTACTGGAACATCATGTCAAATCGAAGGATTAAAATCATTTTTAATTAAAGATTATGATAAATTATATACTCAAGATTTAATCTGTCATGGTGTTCCTTCACCAAAGGTTTGGCAGAAGTATTTAGATTATCAAAAAAAGATTTATAAGAATAATGATATTAAAAACATATCTTTTAGAAATAAGGCTCATTCTTGGTCATTATTCTCTACTAGAATTGATTTTAATGGTAAAGTCTATAGTAAGACTCACGATAAGGATTTATTTATGCAGGCTTTTCTGAGTAATACTTGTTTAAGAGAGTCTTGTTATAATTGCCATTTTAAGAATGATTATAGGAATTCTGATATTACGTTGGCCGACTTCTGGGGTGTATCCAAAGTTCATCCTAATATGAATGATGAAAAAGGAACTTCTTTAGTTATTATTAATTCTAGAAAGGGCCAAGAATTATTTGATTTAATAAAGACAGAATGCAAATATGAAGTATCATATGAAGATATTATTTATTTATATAATCCAGCATATATTAGAAGTGCTATTAAGGATAAAAAATATGATGCTTTTTATGAAAATATCGATAAAATGGAATTTGATATTTTGGTTAAAAAATATGTAAGTCATATAAGTATTTTTAAAAAGTTAATTAGGAAAACTAGAAATATAATAAAGAAAGTATTAGATAAATAGATATTGCGTTTTAAATACTCATTATTATTTGATTTTTTGAATAAAGAAAAAAGTCAATGCTATATGCATCGACTTTTTTAATTTTCATTTTTTTTATAATTTGCATACTCCTGATTTGAATTGATATATATTATTATTGTAATAATATGGTCCATTAAATTGAACATCTTTTTGACCATCTTTGAAATAAACTACATATTTATCTACGATATCAACACCGTTAAAGTTTGTATTAATAATTCCATCGTTTAATACATAACTAGTTCCTAGTGATTTAATATACTTTGCACCAGTATAGTATGAAACTCCTTTTTCGAATATTCTTTGTTCTTCATTATCATTTTTGATTCCATTAACTGTAGTATCTTTTTCACCATTTGTGAAATATACTGTATATTTACCAACTTTTTTCATACCAGTGAATGTAGTATCTACAACGCCATTTTTAAATACGTAACTTGTTTGTGCTGTACTAACATATTTTGCACCAGTATAGTTAGATGCGATACCTTTGTTAAATAAGTATGTATTATTTTTATATTCATTAACTCCATTATAATTTATATCTTTTTCTCCATTAGTGAAGTAAACCGTATATTTATCAACTTTATCTATACCAGTAAAATCTGTATTTATAATTCCATTATTTAATACAAAACTAGTTCCTATTTTTTTCATGTATTTTGCACCAGTATAGTAAGCAACTCCATCCTCAAAAGCATATTTATTATTATTATGAGTAATTATTTCATTTTTGCTTGTATCTTTTTCACCATTTGTGAAGTAAACATTACGTCCATCAACTATAGCAATACCATTAAAATTAGTATCTACTATACCATTTTCAAATACATAACTTGTTTTATCATCTTTTACATATTTTGCACCAGTATAGTTAGATAAAACACCTTTATTAAATAGATATTTATTTCCATCTATTTCTTTCGTACCATTAATAGTTACATCCTTTTCACCATTTGTGAAATATACTGTATATTTATCAACTTTATCAGTACCTGTAAATTCTTTATTAACAATACCATTTTTAAATTCATAACTTGTTCCAGCTGATTTTACATATAGAGCACCAGTATATCCTACAGGAGCACCATTTTCATAAAGGTAAGTGTTTCCTTCTTCTTCAACAACTGTAAGGTTTGTTTTATCAAGTTTTCTTACTTCATATAAGTTATTAATAGTTGCAACTGCATATCCATTTTCTAGATAATCTGCATCCATCTTAGTAGTATATAATCCACCAGTAATATTAAGTTCATCTGCTAATCCTTCTTCAATTGCAAATGTTCCAATATGTTTAATATTTTGAATGTCTAATGATGAGTTGACATCACCAGTTTTTGCATAACCACTTGGAACCCACCAGTCTAATTCAATTTTTCCTGATATTGTTCCAGTTGTATCTACTTCAATTTGAGTTCCATCTGCATAGTATGCTGGAGCCCAGCACATATCGAATGCAGTATTTCCTTCTGTTACATACATGCTTGTTGATCCATTAATAAGTACATGACCATTATTAGAACTTAATGCGTATGAAACATTGCTGTTTTCTCTACCATCTAAAACCATATCTGTTAAAGTTAGGTTAGAGTAGTTTTGAATGATCATAAGTCCACCAGTATTTTTAATTGTACCATTTTTCATTACAATTGTTGAATCTTTTAATAATTGGAAAGATTGATTCTTTGTACCAGTAGATCCAGCATAATTTCCAGTAACATTATAAGTGTGTCCACCAAAATCAATAGTGATATTTCTTCCAGATGGAATAATAATACCACTTGCATTTAAATCATCAGATAATACTTCAATAGTAGTTTGAGTACCATCAGTTATACTATTAACAGCATCACTTAATGTTGCATAATAAGTATCACCAATTTTTGCTTTTCCTTCTACAATTGTATAGGTATCTGTACCTGTAACAACATATCCTTCTGGTAAATTTGATATATTAGGCATAGAAGAAAATTCTCCACCAGTGATATTAAGCTCATCTGCTAAACCTTCTTCAATTGCAAATGTTCCAATATGTTTAATATTTTGAATGTTTAATGATGAGTTAACATCACCAGTTTTTACATAACCACTTGGAACCCACCAGTCTAATTCAATTTTTCCTGAAATAGTTCCGGTTGTATCTACAACGATTTGAGTTCCATTTGCATAGTATGCTGGAGCCCAGCACATATCGAATGCAGTATTTCCTTCTGTTACATACATGCTTGTTGATCCATTAATAAGTACATGACCATTATTAGAACTTAATGCGTATGAAACATTGCTGTTTTCTCTACCATCTAAAACCATATCTGTTAAAGTTAGGTTAGAGTAGTTTTGAATGATCATAAGTCCACCAGTATTTTTAATTGTACCATTTTTCATTACAATTGTTGAATCTTTTAATAATTGGAAAGATTGATTCTTTGTACCAGTAGATCCAGCATAATTTCCAGTAACATTATAAGTGTGTCCACCAAAATCAATAGTGATATTTCTTCCAGATGGAATAATAATACCACTTGCGTTTAAATCATCAGATAATACCTCAATAGTAGTTTGAGTACCATCAGTTATACTATTAACTGCATCACTTAATGTAGCATAATATGTATCACCAATTTTTGCTTTTCCTTCATTTACAGTAGGTGTACTTTCGTTCCTATCTGTTGTTTCTTCTTCATTAGATGTTGTATTTTCTTCAGGAGTAGCTGGGGTTGTTACTTCTGGAGTTTGATTTTCTTCAGTTTGTTTTTCTTCATCATTTTCATCTGTTTGAGTTTCCTCTGAATCTTTATTTTGACTATTATCATTTTGAATTTCTTCTACTTCATTAGCAGGAGTTTCAACTATTGTTTCATCATTTGTATTATTTTCTGCATTAACATTTGGTATGTATACTGAAAAAACCATAATTGCTAATGATAAAAACATCAAAACATTAGATAATTTTGAAATTTTTGTTTTTTTCATATTTTTTTCCTTTCTTTAAATAATATTTATAAATTTTTATTAGTTATCTTTTTTTTCATCACCTTCTTTTCCCTATTTGTAAATTATAATAGCAAAGATATTTTCAATTATCAAGTAATTTTTCTTGGGTAATAATTATAAAGTAGATGTATTAATTATAAAAAAAGGTAGTAGAAGGTGATTAATTGACTAATATTAATATAAAAGATAGGAAGAGTGTAAAGATATTATTTATAGATGATGGTGGTTTTGATATTGAACCTTTAAAACAACTTGGATATATTGATAATGCTGTTAAATATGCTCCTACGAAATCAGAAATTGTCTTTTATTATAAAAATTGGAATGATAAATTAATTGTTTATGTTGAAAATATTGGCC
>CAMOQR010000008.1 GCA_946623125.1 uncultured Caryophanales bacterium
AGGTACAATAGTATCTTCAGGAGATGGTTCAATTAACAATCCATATATTATTTCAAAAAAATATAGTGTTAATATAGAAGTTAAAGATGAAACAAAAAATTTTAATATTGAAATTAATGACATGAATCAAGTAGAATATAAAGAAGAAGTTAATTTTAAAGTAACACCTCTTAAAGGATATAAAGTAAAAGGTATAAGAATTGTTGATATTGATGGTAATGAAATAGAATATAATACCACAGATAATAAGAATTATTCATTTACGATGCCAGCAAGTGATGTCACAATAATACCTAGTTATGAAAGAGTATCAAATATGGTTACCGTAGAAGATAATAAAAATACAAAAGAATTTATAATTGAAGTAAATAATTCCAGAGCAGTAGTGTATGAGGATATAGTTAAATTTACTATTACACCAGAATATGGATATGAAGTAGATGCAATTGAAATAAAAGATTCTTTGGGGAATTTAATTAGTTATAAAAAAACAAATAAAGATAATGAATATTCCTTTATTATGCCAGATACAGACGTTACGATTACACCAAGTTACCGTGAAATAACAGAGATAACAAATCCAAAAACATCCAGTAGAATTGTGTTGGTAGTGATATTATCAATAATGAGTGCAAGTATATTAACTTTTATGATAGAAACATTTAAAATGACAATAAAAAATAACAATTAACAATTAATTGTTATTTTTTTTTCTGAAACTTTTTTAAAAAAGGGATTTTAGAAAGAAAAGAATGATCTTCTTCCTGTATAGTTAAAGAGGGATTTATCTGATAATCAATAATAAAGTATTTGAAATCATCTGATAAATGACCAGTATAGAATATATCTAATTCATCTAATTCATCTATTGTAGGATGAAGCATCTGATAGATGAAAGAAATACCATCGATAATAAAATCTTGATTCGGTACAAAATCAGAAGAAAGCCTTTCCCCATCTTTACGAGATAATAATAACTGATTAGAACCAAAACTTGTATTTAAGATATAAAGAGAATCTTCATCATACCCATAAGATATATTATCACAATCAGGAATTAATGGTAATGAAATAGATGTATTCCCATATCTAGATTGTAAAAGATAGTGAAGAGCCATACCTTGGTAATAAACCTGACGATATTTTTGAAAGCAAAAAGGATTCTTTATCTTTTCATCATCACTCATATGATCATATATTTCTTTTAAAAGCTCTACTTCTTGATTAATATCATCCATTCGGTGAATGATATCAACATCATTCATTTTCTCATATTCACGATAATCAATAATCCAATCCAAAGATTGAAAAAAAGAAACAGCCTTAGGATCATCAAATCCTATAAATTGATATTTATTGTTATCATTTTCTAAAAACATGTCAATATAGTCATACATTTTTTTCGAATCTTTTTCCATTACAGACTTTGGAATATCAATCCCACAAGTAAGAAGCATCATAAGATCAATTAACTGAACATATACTTTTTCAACACCATGTTCCATATTAAATAATTTCATAAAAAAATCCCCTTTAAGTAGTTCCATATTATATCAAAAAAATATAAAAAAGTAAATATGAAGAAAGTATAATCAAAATACATAACAAGAAAAGAAACGCATAGAATATAAAGAGGTGAAATATGAACCAAACTTATACAGTAAAACGAGGAGATACTTTATATGGAATCAGTAATCAATTTGGAGTATCTGTAACAGAACTTGCTGAATTAAATGGAATAAAAGGAAGTTATCTAAAAATAGGGGAAGTTTTACAAATACCATCTAAAACAGGAACAAATCCAAATAATCTATTTATGTACACCGTACAAAAAGGAGATACCTTATATGGAATAGCAAGAAAATACAATACAACAGTAAATGCAATACAAAATCTAAATTATTTAAAAAATACTACCCTTCAAGTAGGGCAAACTATTAGAATACCAGAAATGTATACCCCAGAAGATGAGATGATACCTCCTAATTATAAAAACTATATTGTAAAGAAAAATGACACTTTATACTCTATTGCCAAACAATTTGGGGTGGATGTTTCAACATTAATAAAAGATAATGGACTAACTACCAATGAATTATCCATTGGACAAGTAATACGAGTTCGTAGCCCTGAAGAAGAGGCAATAGAAGAATGCATTGGACCAGATTATAATCCAAAAGTAAATATTAACCCAACTATTACCTATATTGTTAAAAAAGGAGACAGTCTCTATAGTATTGCAAAAAAATATAATACAAGTACAGATAACATAAAAAATATTAATAATTTAAAAAACAATAATTTATCGATTGGTCAAGAATTAAAAATACCAAGTACCTCTCAAATAAATAATAAAACATATACAGTTCAAAAAGGAGATAGTCTCTATAGTATTGCAAAAAAATTTAATACAACTGCAGAAGATATTAAGAAAAAAAATAATTTAAATTCAAATTTGATAAGTATCAATCAAATATTATTAATATAAGGAGAATATATGAATAATGTCTATTTTAATGACCCAATTTTTATGAAAAGTACATCTTATGAAGAATTTATGAAAAAAAATCCAAGTATAGGATATTTAAATGTAAGAGCATATGCTGCAAATGCTGCTATTCCAATTAGTGGTTTATCAGTTGTTATTAGTAAAACGATAAACAATACAAAAATTATTTTCTTTGAAGGAGCAACAGACTCTTCAGGTGTAATCAATCAAATAGCATTACCAACACCAATTATTTCTGATAATGATCAAGAAGTACCACCATCAGAAGATTATCAATTACAAGCAACATATGAAAATCAAAATACAATATTTCAAATCAAAATGTATTCCAATATTCAATCAAATCAAAATATTAATATTGTACCAGAATTAAGATCGGATGGTAGTTACTATGTCCGTTAGATATCCAGTAGTACCAATGAACATAACAGTACATTTAGGTCCACCTGATGCCGCATCCAGAAATATTACTGTTCCATTTACCGATTATATTGCAAATGTAGCATCGAGTGAACTATATCCATCTTGGCCTAATAACGCATTAATTGCTAATATTTATTGTATTATATCGTTTGCCATGAATCGTATTTATAATGAATGGTACCGTTCAAAAGGATATAATTTTGACATAACATCATCTCCACAATATGACCAAACATATACAGAAAACAGATCAACTTATGAGAATATCAATCGAATCGTACAAGAAATATTTGATAATTACGTCGTAAAAGGAAATCAAGTACAACCATATTTTACAAGATATTGTGATGGAAAAAAAACAACTTGTGATGGACTATCTCAATGGGGAAGTGTATCTCTATCAAACCAAGGAAAAACACCCCTTCAGATATTAAAATATTATTATGGGGAAGATATCTCAATTAAATATGATGCCCCAGTTGGAAATATGGTAGAAGGATTTCCTGGAGATAATATTGGAATTGGATATGCAGGAAACCCTGTCTTATTAATCCAAAGAGATTTAAAAAGAATTAGAGCAAACTATCCAGCAATACCAGATATCACCACAACTCTAGGAATCTATGATCAAGAAACAGAACAAGCTGTCAGAAAATTTCAAGAAATCTTTAATCTCCCTGTAACTGGTATCGTTGATAAAGGAACTTGGTATAAAATAAAATATATTTATACAAGTGTAAAAAAACTATCAGACTTATATTCAGAAGGAATATCAGAAAGTGATGTAACATTTTTATATGCCGATGAATTAAAATATGGAGATACAGGAATTGAAGTAGAATACATCCATTATTTTCTTGATGCCTTAGCATTCCTAGATCCAGATATACCAAGACTACCCACGAATTCAATCTATACAAATAATACCGTCACAATGGTAAAAGCCTTTCAAGAAAAATATAAATTACCAGTAACTGGAGTATTTCATTATACAGATTGGACCATATTAAAAAATGCCTATCGAAACATCTTAGAAAATTTCTCCTCTGAAGAAAATACCTATATTGATGAATTATATCCAGACTACTTTTTATCAAGAGGAATGCAAGGAAAAGATATTAAAAGATTTCAAAAGTTCTTATTAAAAATATGTCAATATGATAAATCTATACCAGGAGTAAGAGTAAATGGAATCTTTGATGATTTAACAGAAAAATCGGTTTTAAAACTTCAAGAAGATTATGGCTTTGACATGAATGGAGTAGTGGGACCATTACTATGGCGTAAAGTAGTAGAATTATCCAAACGAAAATAAAAAAATATGATATAATCAAAAAAAGGTAGGGTAATTCTATGAATCAAAGAATCTTATTTTTAATCTATAAAGATGAAATTAAATTTACACAAAATCCTAATATAGATCATAAAGAATGGTTCCATGCAATAGGGGGAACAGATGAAGAATATGAAAACTTAATTAGAGGATTTATCATAGACGATAAAATGATTTTTGTAAAAAAAGATTTAGGATATGATAGTGAAGTAATATCAGTAGCACAAAGATGTGCTCCACTAATAAAAAAACAATTAAATAAACCATATTTAAAAGTATGTTGTGGAATTCAAAGAGGAATGAATGGTTCATCTTGGGAACCTATTATGGTATTAAAAGAAGAATCTGTAACGGAAGAACAAAAAGAACTATTACAAAGAGTAGACCATGGAAGTTCTAATACAAGTGGCACAATCATTGATTTTAAAAATAATTATGAAGATCCTAAATTTATAAAATATGCAGAAAAATTTACATTAATATTATTAATCATAACAATAATAGTAAAAGTAATATTAATAGGAAATAAAACCATTTTAATGAGTAGTCGCTGGAATAGCCTATTAGTATATGCTCAAATTATTTTTTTGATATTAACACTAATAGGATATAATCGTAAGATGAAAAATACAAAATACTTTGGAATAGCAGCATGTATAGCCTTATTTTTTATGTTTGACTTACCTGATATCATAATAGGAATTATTAATTTATTTTTTACAGTCGATCAAACATATATTATAGATTTTTTAGACTTCTGCCATAGAATAAAGGAAAAAATTAAAACGAAAACAGAACACACAAAAAAAAATAACAAAAAAATGTAAAGGAGATAGAAATATCTCTTTTTTAATGGAAAAAGAATGATATAATAATTAAAGAGTAGGAAAGTGTCCAATAATATAGAAAGATGATACTTAGAAGAGGGTGTTGAAAATGAAAGGAAAAAACTACTATGCAATGACATCGGAAGAAATATTACAAAAATTTCAAACTAGTAGAGAAGGATTAACATCAAAAGAAGCAAATAAAAGAATAAATAAATACGGAAAAAATGAACTTCCACGTAAAAAACCAGATAGCATATTAAAAATATTTTTTAATGAGATAAAAGACCCAATCGTTTTATTATTAATTGTTGCGATTATTGCATCATTAATGGTAGGAGAGGTAATTGATGCTATTGCAATACTTATAATTATAACAGTAGATTTAGTAATAGGTACTGTACAAGAGAAGAAAGCAAATAATACGGCAGAAGCATTATCTAATTTGGTAAAAGAAAAAGTAAAAGTCCAAAGAGATGGATATGAACAGTTAGTAGAATCAACAGAACTTGTACCAGGAGATATTGTGTATTTAGAATCTGGAGATAAAATTGCAGCAGATTTAAGAGTTTTAGAATCTCATAACTTTACAGTAGATGAATCAATTTTAACCGGAGAAAGTGTTGCTGTAGAAAAACACCATAATACAATTAAAAAAGCAAAAATTCCAATTACATCCCAAACAAACATATTATTTGGTGGAACATCCGTTGCAACAGGACGAGCAATAGCAGTGGTATTAAAGACAGGATTAGAAACAGAAATTGGACAAATTGCAAATACAATTAATAATACAAAAGAAGAAAAATCTCCACTAACCATCCGTGTAGAACGTTTTTCAAAAGAAATATCAATACTAATTGCAATAGTATCAGTCTTTATTGCTTTAGTATTATGGACAAAAGATATCCCCCTACAAGAAATTATATTGTCTGTAATCGCATTAGGAGTATCAGCAATGCCTGAAGGATTACCCCTTGCACTAACAATGGCCTTAACTATTGCATCCAATAAAATGGCAAAACATAAAGTAGTTGCCAAAAAACTATATTCTGTAGAGTCTCTTGGAAGTTGTACGGTAATTGCCAGTGATAAAACAGGAACATTAACAGTAAACGAACAAACAGCAAAGAAAATATTATTACCGAATAATCAAGAATATTTAATAACAGGTACAGGATATAATAAAGAAGGAACCGTAAATGGAGAAAAATTGTCTTATGCAAAGGAAATAGCCTTACTGGGAACAATCAATAATGAAGCAAAATTTAATAAAGATGAAAAAATAGGAGACTCTATAGATATTGCATTCTTAATATTAGGACAAAAAATGAATGTTAAAACAAATAATATTGAAATAATAGATACGATTCCCTATGAATCAGCAAATAAATATTCTGCTGTGTTTTACAAAAAAGATGGAGAAACTTATTGTACTGTAAAAGGTTCCCTAGAAAAAGTAATGTCTTATTGTAACAAGATAAATTTCTTAAAAGAATTTAATACCAAAAAAATAGAAGAACAAAACGAACAACTTGCTCAAGAGGGGTATCGTGTAATTACACTTGCTAATGGTAAAGTACCAGAAAAAAAACATTATTCAGAAAGCGATATAAAAGATTTAACTTTTATTGGAATGGTAGGATTTATTGATCCAATTAGAAAAGAAGTAATTGGTGCAATAGATAAATGTAGAACAGCAGGAATTAAAGTTTTAATGATTACAGGAGATCACCCTCTAACAGCCTATAAGATTGCACAAGATTTAAAATTAACAAATAATTTTGACGATGTAACAAACGGAGAAGAAGTACAAGAGTACATGGAAAAAGGAAAATCTAAGTTTGATGAATTTGTAAAAAGAAAAAAGATTTTCACAAGAGTTACCCCTATGCAAAAATTAAGAATTGTAGAATCCTTAAAAAGACAAGGAGAATTTGTTGCCGTAACAGGAGATGGAGTAAATGATGCTCCTGCACTTAGATCAGCAAATATTGGAATTGCTATGGGAAGTGGAACAGATATTGCAAGAGAAACTGCAAAAATGATTGTTATGGATGATAACTTTACATCTATTGTAAATGGAGTATTAGAAGGAAGAGTAGCATATTCAAACATTAGAAAAATTACCTATTTCTTAGTATCTTGTGGTCTAGCAGAAGTATTATTCTATGTATTATCAGTTGGACTTGATCTACCAATGCCACTACTTGCAATTCAATTATTATGGTTAAATGTAGTAACAGATGGAATTCAAGACTTTGCATTATCATTTGAAAAAGCCGAAAGAGACATTATGAAAGAACCACCAAGAGATCCAAAAGAGAGTCTATTCGATAAAGAATTGTATTCAGAAATACTAGTATCAGGAACAACAATTGGACTCATTGTATTTGGACTTTGGTACTATTTAATAAAAATAGCAGGAATGGATGCTTTCCATGCAAGAGGATACGTAGTAGCACTAATGATTATTATTCAAAATATTCATGCATTTAATTGTAGAAGTGAAAAGAAAAGTTCCTTTAGTGTTTCCATTAAAAGCAATTATGTGTTCTTATACGGAGTAATTGGTTCCGTAATTTTAGGACTTGCAGTAATGGAAATAGAAATACTATCATTATTTTTAAAAACACATTCTATACCAAAAATGCACTTACTTTATTTAATCATATTAGGAAGTATAATATTTATAGTAATGGAATGCTATAAAAAAATTAGATATCAAAGAAAAACAGTAAGATGATATAATATATCAACAGATGGAGGAAATGATTATGTTAAATCAAATAACCGACATAAAAGAAATTGATCAACAAAAAATAATTGATCAAATTAGAAGTTTAGGAATTGATATGATACATGAGGCAAATAGTGGGCATCCTGGAATCGTTTTAGGAGCAGCACCAATATTATATGCACTTTATGCTCATCACTTAAATTTTGATCCAGAAAATCCGGAGTATTTCAATAGAGATCGATTTGTCATGTCTGCAGGACATGGATCTGCCTTATTATACGCAACACTTTACATGGCAGGATTTCCAATAACAATAGAAGATTTGAAAGCATTCCGACAACTTGATTCAAAAACACCAGGACATCCAGAATACGGAGTAACTCCTGGAGTAGATTGTACAACTGGTCCTTTAGGACAAGGCTTTGCAACAGCAGTTGGAATGGCTATTGCAGAAGCATATCAAAGAGAAAAATATAAAGTAATTAATCATTATACTTATGTTTTATGTGGAGATGGAGATTTAATGGAAGGAATTTCCTATGAAGCAGCATCCCTTGCAGGAAAACTTAATTTAAATCGATTAATTGTATTATATGATTCAAATAGTGTATGCCTAGATGGTCCAACAAAACAAACATTTACAGAAAATGTTGGGTATCGCTTTATATCTCAAGGATGGAATGTAATATCCGTAGAAGATGGAAATTCTTATGAATTAATATCAAAAGCCATTACAGAAGCAAAAGCCATAGAAGATAAACCAACATTAATAGAAATAAAAACAACAATCGGGAAATACTCAAAATTAGAAGGTACAAATAAAGTTCATGGTACTCCACTTGCAGAAGATGATATTTCAGCAATGAAAGAAAAAATGAACATAAGAGATATTCCATTTCAAGTATCTCAAAATATAAAAGATGAACTTCAATTCATTATAAAACAAAGATGTAATAACTTAAATCAAAAATTTATGGATCAATTGGCTAAGATACCTGCAACAGATAAAGAAGAAATTGATTATCTAATGAGTTCTGATAAAGCAATTGATTTTAAGAATTATATATATGACACTCCTGAAGATAATATGGAGTCGCCTAGAGACACATCAAAAAAAGTATTAAATGCTGTTGTTGCAAATAATCCATTTATGATAGGAGGAGCAGCAGACACTTTCGGCCCAAATAAAACCTATATAGAAGGTGCTGGAGATTTTTCAAAAGAAAATCGCTTAGGAAAAAATATTTTCTATGGAGTAAGAGAACATGCAATGGGTGCCATAACAAATGGCTTAAGTTTATTAGGATTTAGACCATATTGTTCAACATTCCTATCATTCAGTGATTATTTAAAACCATCCCTTAGATTAGCAGCCATGATGAATTTACCAAATATATATATTTTCACTCATGACTCTATCAGTGTAGGAGAAGATGGACCAACTCATCAACCAGTAGAACAATTATTAACTCTACGTAGTATTCCGAATTTAGATGTATTCCGTCCAGCAGATGCAAATGAAGTAATAGGCTCTTACAAAGCCATATTTTCAAAAAATACTTCTCCATCAGCCATCAACTTATCAAGAAATAAATGTCCAATTCTAGATTGTACAAAAGCAAGTGAAGTGGAAAAGGGAGGATATATTGTATTAGATACAATGTCAAAACCAGATGGTATCATATTAACAAGTGGAGAAGAATTGCATCAAGTATTAGAAGCCGCTAAAAGTCTAAAAGAAAAAGGAATCAATATTAGAGTAGTATCTATGCCAAATATTGGAAGATTCCTACAACAAAGCGAAGAATATATTGAAAATATTTTATTAGTAGGAATTAGAAAAATAGCAGTTGAAGCATCATCATCTCTATCATGGAATCCATTAATATTTAATAAAAAATATATTATTTCATTAGATGAATTTGGAACAAGTGGTAAATACAAAGATGTCTATCAAAAATATGGATTTGACGCAAAAAGTCTAGAATTAAAAATAGAAGAATTATTAAAATAGAATCATTATATGTATAATGATTCTTTTTTATAGGAAAAGATAGGAATAAAGAAATGGATATGCTATAATAAAATAATACAAGGATATATTACAAAAGATTTAATGACGAATATAAAAACAGTAACTCCATCATTGTTTTTACTAGGAATACTATATAGTTGGAATTTTTATAATAAAAAAACAAGAAAGGCCAATGGATATGAAAAGATATATTATTATATTTATATTATTAATTTGTCCATTTGTTGTAAATGCAAAAAGTATGACAGCAGTAGAATACATAGAGAGTATTGCAAGTAATAATAATGCAGATAAAACAAGTATTGAAGAAATAGGTAATACGGGACTTGCATATGATGGAACAGTAGACAATAATTTAAGATATATTGGATTAAATCCGAAGAATTATGTAGATGTGGGAGATAGATATAAGACGGATATTTATAAAGGAATCCAAAGTGGAGATATGTATAGATTCTATTCTTCATATGAGGATTGTATATCTAGTCAATTTTATGGTGATGGTGAGGCATATAAAAATACTGGATGTGAAAAAGTGCATTCTAAAGGAGATATTATTTATTGGAGAATAATAGGAGTAATGAATAATATTAATTCTAATAATATAAAAGAGTCAAAAATTAAGCTTATAAGAGATGAAGGCATTGGATTATATTTTTTAGATTCAACCCCACATAATATTAATGATGGAGAAGGCATAAGTGAATGGAGTCAATCTGATTTAAATAAATTATTAAATGAAGGCTATGATAAGAATCAAGAAGAATTTTATTATGATCATAATAATAATGATTTGCATGAATCAAAAATAGTTAATAATAGTCTTTATTGGAATAGTCAAGATGGTATGTGTATAGAGCCTAATTATAATTGGTATATAAATACTTGTGATTTTACGGGTATAGGGCTAACTGATAGCACTAAGAAATTTATAGATAGTGTTGTTTGGGACACCGGAACATATAATGAAAATGATTATTATAGTCTTACTAGCAAACCCATTGATTTTTATGGATGGGAAAGAACTGGAACGAGAAATAAATATAAAAAACAAGATTATGCTAATGATGAAGTTGATAGAACCGCTTATTGGACTGGAAAAATAGGATTAATGTATTTAAGTGATTTAGGTTTTTCAACAAGTGGAGATTCTATTGTTAGTAGGAGAGAATGTTTAAACAAAAACATGTTATATGATAATACAATGATAACATTGAATAATAGTTGGTTTAAAAGTCATGAATGTTACAATAACACTTGGTTAGCAACAGACGCATATCAAGAATCAACTTTTAATTTTGATGACCAGTATGGTATATCATCTGGTTTTGTATATAGAAATGGAGATGGATATACTTTTACTACATGGTTGGCAAATGGTGGAAATATTCATCCAGTATTTTATTTAAAAAATAATACAATTATATCATCAGGTGATGGTACAAAAGATAATCCATATAAACTACTATTAGAAGAGAATAATTCAACTAAAGTAACTTTATCAACAACAAGAAAATTAACAGAAATATATCAAGATATTGATGTATCAAGTATTACTTGGAATATAGAAGACGAATCCATTCTAAAAATAGAAAATAATACTATTATTCCTATAAAAGTAGGTGTAACTGAAATAACAGGAGAATTAGATGGAGTAAAATACAAGTTAACAGTTGAAATAACAAAAGATTTACTTACAAATCCAAAAACTTCACCACCAATATTCGTAATAATAGGAATCATATTTGTATTTGGACTATTTATAATAAAATACAAGAAAGAAAAAAAGTATAGAAAAAAAATATTTGTGATAGTAATATGCTACCTTTTTCCATTCTTTGTAAGCGCTAAAAGTATGACAGCAGTTGAATATATAGAGAGTATTGCAAGTAATAATAATGCAGATAAAACAAGTATTGAAGAAATTGGTAATACGGGACTTGCATATGATGGAACAGTAGATAATAATTTAAGATATATTGGATTAAATCCTAATAATTATGTGGATATAGGAGATAGGTATCAGAAAGATATCTATATTGCAAAATATTATTGGACAAAAAATAACAATTCATTGTATCATTTTGATTATTATAATAGTATGGAAGAATGTGAAAACGCAAACCGCTATCAGGAACCAAACTATCATAAAGAATGCTCTTTATTTCATAATAAAGGAGACATCATATATTGGCGTATTTTAGGAGTATTTAATAATATAGAAATAGAAAATAAAACGAAAGAAAAAAGAATTAAAATAGTTCGAGAAGAATCTCTCGGAAGATACAACTGGGATTACTCTTATACAGATGTTAATGATGGCAACGGAGTGAATGAATGGTCTCAAGCAGACTTAATGAAGTTAATGAATCCAAGTTATGACGAAAATGAAGACTACTTCGATATATACGAAAATGATATAAAAATAGGAACTGAAAAAATAAAAATTAATAATAGTT
Organism: uncultured Caryophanales bacterium; assembly: GCA_946623125.1. Classification (GTDB taxonomy): domain Bacteria; phylum Bacillota_I; class Bacilli_A; order RF39; family UBA660; genus UBA3789. Next base: position 12,327 of record CAMOQR010000008.1, read on the forward strand.
TATACTATAATAGTCAACAAGGAAAATGTGCGGTTCACGGAGAATATGAAAATTGTAATTTTACAGGTTATGGATTATCTAATAGAGCAAAAGTGTTTGTAGATAAAGTTTATTGGAATACAGGAGTAAGAGATATCACTGAAAGTTCTTATTGCGAAACTGCAAATGCTTTAGAAAGATATAACGATGAGCACAAAAATGAAAAACGTCTCTTTACAAATAATTCTTCAGGGAATCCATATCAATTTAATGATGGAGTAGAGAGAAACACAAAATGGTTTGGTTTACTTGGATTAGTACATTATAGTGATGTAATATATGCATCTAATGGTAATAGTACTTACAACAGAGAAGAATGCCTAAATAATCATGATGACTTTTGCACATATAATGACAACTATGAAAACATATGCGCCAAAAATAACTATTTAATTTCAAGTGATGCAACATTGACAATGGATGCAGATGACTATTGGGGACCAGATTCAATAATTGCATATAATGATTTTAATTCTTATGAGCAATCTATTTATTGGGAGGAAAATTCTTATCCAGTATTTCATATCAAAGCCAATACAATAATATCATCAGGTGATGGTACAAAAGATAATCCATATAAACTACTATTAGAAGAGAATAATTCAACTAAAGTAACTTTATCAACAACAAGAAAATTAACAGAAATATATCAAGATATTGATGTATCAAGTATTACTTGGAATATAGAAGACGAATCCATTCTAAAAATAGAAAATAATACTATTATTCCTATAAAAGTAGGTGTAACTGAAATAACAGGAGAATTAGATGGAGTAAAATACAAGTTAACAGTTGAAATAACAAAAGATTTACTTACAAATCCAAAAACAAAAAATCAATTTATGATTATATTTATCATTATAATAATATCTTCTATTTACATGAGTTACATTTTATATCATAAAAAGAAACAAAAATAGACCCTTTCATTTGATATCTTATATATGGTGATCAAATGAAAGTATATTATATATTTAAAATAAAAAAAGAATTTGTAAATTTATATGAAGATACACCTAGTGTATTATATAGTATCTTAAAAACAATCTATTATTTAGATAAAGATTCAGTAGAATATGGATATAATTTATTTAATCAATTAATCCAAACAATAGACAAAATATCTTTAGATAGAGATATATTTATTAAAATGCATCAAGATTTTCCATATAGTAAAAAAGATGATATTCATATTATAAATAATTTATATAAAGATGAAGTAAGTAGATTAAGAATTAATAATTTTTATATGAAATTAGAACTTGAACAAAACACATCAAGTTTTTATGAATATTTAAATAAAAAAGAACAAAATCTATTTGCCTGTAATTTTAAAATGACAGATTTCTTCTTTTTAAAAGATTACATCAAGAATAAAACTTGATTAAAAACTTATTTTTTTGTAAAATAATCTTAAGGAGATGAAGTTATGTTACATGATATATTAATATTAGTAGTTGGATTACTACTAGGAATTGTAATCGGTTTTTTTGTATCAAGATATGTTATGAAAAAATATCTAAAGAAAAACCCACCTATAAATGAAGATATGATTAAAGCATTAATGATGCAGATGGGTAGAAAACCAAATCAGAAACAAATTAATCAAATGATGAAAGCAATGGAAAAGTATCAATAAGATACTTTTTTGTTGTAAAATGATATATATTATGATATAATAAAGCCAATTTTAGGGGGATATTATGACAAGAATAGAATATATAAATAATTTAAGAAATTATTGTCAAAATAATAATATAACAATTTATGAGTATTATCAGAAATTAGCATTTATGTTAAGAGCAGGAAGAATTTATTCAAGAACAGAATGGGAAAGAGAAAATCCATTCTTAACAAAAGAAGATATTGAGAAATTAATTCATAATAATGATAGAAGAATGCCTCAGTATTTTGCATCAGTAATGACAAAAGTAATTGAATTAAATGAAGAGAAGATGAAAAAAAATTCACTAATTGTACCAGATAATAAATCAACTTCATTAACAACAATTCCTAAGAAAACTACACATATGGTACCACAAGATAAAAAGAAAATATCAAAAGAAGATATTAGAGATGTAATTATAGAAAAACATAAGAATTTATCTAAGAAAGATATTAAAGATGTTATAGAAAAAGAATTAGAAAATAAAAAGAACTTATCAAAATCTGAAATTAAAAATATTATTTCACAAGAATTCGATAATAAAAAGAAATCATTTTCAATTCCTAGTCTAAAGGTAACAATTACATCTATTGGAGAAAAAATATCTGAATTATTAAATGGATTTGCTGTTATAAAAGAAGAAAAAACATCTAAAAAGAATTTATATTTCCATGATGGAAAAACTGGAAATTTAAAAGGAAGAAAAGTATTTGATTCTAATAAATTACATGCTGATACAGGTTACTATGTTAACTTTGATGAGTATATGGATAAATTATTAGTAAAACTTGCTGAAAAATATCCATCTGCTAATAGAATAGGATTTGTAAATGAGAAAGGCACAGAAGAATCATTCCAACAAATGGCAGAAGAAGTATTTTATAAATTAAGAGCAGCAGGATCCATTCGTTTTGGAAATGAATTTGAACATGCATCTATTCATTCTTATCAAGATGTATTAAATATGAATATAAAAGATTCTGCATTGTACGCAGGAGAAAAACTTAGAACAGGAATCTATGTCAGAAGAGATATTTTACAAGCAGAACTAAAAAAATATCAAATAAAAGTAAGTGAAAAAAGAAAAGAAGAAGAAAATAAAAGTTATGTGAAAACAAAATAGGATGATTCTCATCCTATTTCTTATTATGTTATAATAAAGAAGGTGATTCTATGAAAAACTTTAAAGAAAAACTATCTCTTGTTCCAACAAAACCAGGAAGTTATCAAATGAAAAATAAAGATGGTGTAATCATCTATGTTGGAAAAGCAAAGAATCTGCAAAGAAGACTTAGAAGTTATTTTACCAGAACCGTTACAGGAAAAACAAAAATGTTAGTTGAAGACATTGATGATTTTGACTATATTGTAACATCAAGTGAATTAGAAAGCCTTATTTTAGAAATAACATTAATAAAAAAATATGATCCAAAATATAACATCTTATTACGAGATGATAAATCTTATCCTTATATTGAATTAACAAATGATAAATATCCAACTCTAAAAATCGTTAGAAATGTACATAGAAAAAAGAATAAAAATCATTTATATGGTCCATATCCGAACGTACAAGCAGCAAGAAAAACAGTAAATATGATTAATCGTATTTATCCTCTTAGAAAATGTGAAAAATTAAAGAAAGAATTATGCCTTTATTACCATATAAAAGAATGTTTAGGATATTGCTGTAAAGAAATACCAAAAGAGACTATAGAAGAAATGAAACATGAAATTATTTCCTTTTTAAAAGGAGATAGTGAAAGTATTGAAAAGAAATTACAAGAAGAAATGCAAAAAGCAAGTGATAATCTAAACTTTGAAAAAGCGATGGAACTAAAGAGTATGTTAGAAGACATTGAAACAACACTTAAGAAACAAAAGATTGATTTAAATAAAAATTATAATTTTGATTTAGTAAATTATTACTATGAAAATAACTACTTAGGAATTGAAATCTTCTTTATAAGACAAGGACTATTATTTGGAAGACATAATGAGATATTATCTTCTTTTGGAGATATTTCAGAAGAAATTATGGAGTATTTAATTAAGTTTTATGATAAGGGAGTTCTTCCTAATGAATTATTGATTCCAGAAGAATTAGATGACGAATTATTAAAAGAATATTTTCAAATAAAAGTTACAAAGCCACAAAAAGGAAAATTAAAAAATTTAATGGATCTTGCTAAAGAAAATGCAAAAGAGCAAATGGATTTAGAAAAAGAAACATTAAAACGAGATGATGAAGAAAGAACCAAAGCCTTAGAAGAGTTAAAACACCTACTTGGATTAGAAGAATTACATAGAATGGAGTCATTTGATAACTCTCATTTATTTGGAACATTCTACGTAGGAGGAATGGTTGTATTTGATGACTTTTTACCAAATAAAGATCTATACCGAAAATATAAAATATCAAGTGAAGTAAAAGATGATTTAGGAGCCATGAGAGAAGTATTATATAGAAGATACTTTAAAGTAATTATGAATGAATCCTATAAACCTGATTTAATTGTAATGGATGGTGGAGAGTTACAAGTAAATGTTGCCAAAGAAATATTAACCTCTCTAAACTTACAAATACCAATTATTGGATTAGTAAAAGATGATAAGCATAGAACAAGTTATATTATAAATGAAAAATTAGAAAAATTAGAAGTTGAAAAAGATTCAAAATTATTCTTATTTTTAACAAGAATACAAGAGGAAGTACATAGATATGCCATAACATATCATAGAAATATTAAGGCAAAAGGAGCATTATCAAGTGTACTTGACATGGTACCAGGAATTGGAGAAGTACGTAAAAAAGATTTATTAAGACACTATGGATCTTTAAAGAAAATGAAAGAATCCTCAAAAGAAGAATTAGCAACAATTGTTGGAAAAGAAGTAGCCGAAAATCTTTTTGCATATTTAAAAGAAATATAGTACAATATTATTAGATGATAATAATAAAGGTGATTGTATGAAAAAAACAAATAAAAAAGGGTTTACATTAATTGAAATGTTAGGCGCTGTAACAATTCTTGCCATCTTAACTGTATTAGTCTTAAGAGCATATTTAGCATATCTTGATTGGTCAAGAAAAAAATCATTTGATACCATGGGTAAATCTGCCTCAACTGCAGCAGAACAGTATATTATGAGTTATCCAACTGCTTCTGTATCAGAATGTTATATTGAGTGTACAGAGGCATGTTTCCAAAGAGGAGATATCTGTCAAGGTCAAAAAGATGAAAGCGGAGAATTTATTAGGGATGTAAATGGTAAAATAAAAGAAATACCTGAATCCAAAACAGCAAGAATTAGAACCGCCTATGATAGTGGCATTTCATTTGAAGAACTAGTCACAACTGGATACTTAAATGGAATTCAAGATCCTGCAGGGGGAAAAGCAAATTGCTCTGGAAAAGTTGTAATTGGATATGTAGAATCAGATAGCAATAACAAAAGAGCACTAGATAAATATATCTTTACCGTTCACGAATGCTGCTCAAACTATAAAGCAAGATATACATATACGTATGAAAAAAAGAAATATATTGAAAAAAATGAAGCAGGGGAAAAAGTAGAAATTGAAAGATTACATCCAGTAGATCAAGTAACCAAAAAAGATGTAATATGTGAATAACATTGTATCAAATACAATGTTTTTTTCTTTATCTGAAAATGATATAATAAAAAAAGAGGTGGTATCTATGAGTAAGATTCAAGTAATGGATGAAGTACTAGCCAACAAGATAGCAGCAGGAGAAGTAGTAGAAAAATGTATGAACGTTGTAAAAGAGTTAGTAGAAAACTCAATAGATGCGAAAGCAACAGAAATAGAAATATCCTTAATAGAATCAGGTATTAAAGAAATAGAAGTAAGAGATAATGGAATTGGTATGGATAAAGAAGATGCTGTAATGGCTTTTCAAAGACATGCAACCTCTAAATTAAAAAAATTAGATGACTTATTCTATATTGAATCTTTAGGATTTAGAGGAGAGGCTCTTCCATCCATTGCAAGTGTTTCTAATATTAAATTAAAAACTAGTAATGGAGAGATTGGAACACAAGTTACCATGTCTGGTGGAAAAGACAGTAAAGTAGAAAGATGTGATTTAGAACCTGGAACAACAATTACAGTAAGTAATTTATTTTATAATACTCCAGTAAGATTAAAATATTTAAAAAATCCATATGTAGAATTATCTTATATTGTAGAATATATGAATAAAATGGCCTTATCCTATCCAAATATAAAATTTACTTTAAAAAATAATGATAAAATTTTACTAAAAACAGATGGAAATGGAGACCAATTAAAAGTAGTTTATGAAATATATGGAGTAGATATTACCAAAAAAATGATTCCAATATCAAATGAGAATGATGATTATTACATTCATGGATTTATTTCCTATCCAGAAGTTACGAAAGGAAATCGAAATTCTATCACAACACTTGTAAATGGAAGAGTAATTAAAAATAATGAACTAAATAAATGTATTGTGGATTGTTATCACACCTATATTCATAAAGATAGATATCCAGTTATTATTTTAAATATAGATGTTGATCCAATTCTAGTAGATATTAATATTCATCCAACTAAGATGGATATTAAGTTTTCTAAAATGGACACCTTAAAAGAATTATTGATTGATACGATAACAGAAAAACTAGAAGAATTAACCTTAATTCCAGAAGTAAGCGTAAGAGATAGTTATTCCATCAGCGAAGTTCATAGACAAATCACAACAAAAGAAACATCAGATGAAAAGCAACCGGAACAAGAAAAATATGAAGAAATAAAACTCGATTTTGAAGTACAAGAAGAAAAGAAAAGAGAAGAGCAAGCAGAAAAAGAACAATTAAAAGAAGTATTACCATTTGAAATAGAAGAAGAACAAAAAGAAGCAAGAATCAAAAAAATGAATCCAATTGGAGTGGTTGCCTTAACCTATATTGTTGCGGAAAATGAAGACGGAATGTTTTTAATTGATCAACATGCTGCAGCAGAAAGAATTAATTATGAAAAAGTATTAAAAGAAATGAAAGAGAATCATCCTAAAGTAGATTTATTAATACCTATCAAAATAGAATTAAGAAAAGATGAATATATTCTTGCCAAAGAAAGATTAACACTACTTGAAAAATATGGATTTGAAATAGAAGAATTTGGATTTAACACCATATTAATAAGGTCTCACCCTAGTTGGATACCAGAAGAGAGAGCAGAAGACATTATTAGAAAATTAGTGGATTTAATCATTGAAAAAAATGAATTTGATTTTGATCAGTTTATATGGCGTATGGCCGCAACAACAGCATGTCGTATGTCTGTTATGGCAGGAGACTACATTTCAAGGGAAGATCAAGAATGGATTCTAGAAAATATAAGATATTGTGATAATCCATTTACTTGCCCTCACGGAAGACCAACCATTATTACTTATACAAAATATGAACTGGAAAAATTATTTAAAAGACAATTAGATTAGAAAAAGAGGAAGATATGGAAGAAATCATTGTAATAGTTGGACCAACAGGTGTTGGAAAAACAAAACTTAGTATTGAACTGGCTAAAAGACTAGACGCAGAAATCATAAATGGAGATAGTGTTGCAATCTATAAACATCTAAATATTGGTAGTGCTAAACCTACTAAAGAAGAACAAGAAGGAATTCCTCATCATCTGTTAGACATGAAAGAACCGAATGAAGAATATTCCGTATTTGATTATCAAAAAGATGCCAGAAAAAAAATAGAAGAAATTAGTAAAAGAGGAAAAAGAATCATTATAGTCGGAGGAACTGGTTTATATATAAAGGCTGCTTTATATAATTATCAATTTATGGAAGGAAAAAATAATAATACCTATGATGAGCTAAAAAATGATGAATTAATAGAAAAAATAAAATCATATAATCTAGAACAACCTATAGATACGAATAATCGTAGAAGATTAGTAAGATTATTAAATAAATTAGAAAACAAAGAACCAATTACAAATAAAAAAGATGAATTATTATATCCAATTAAAGTAATTGGTCTAACTTGTGATAGAAAAGAATTATATGAAAGAATAAATAAAAGAGTAGATCAAATGATACAAAATGGTCTATTAGATGAAATTGATTCTTTAAAAGAGCAATATAAAACATCAAGAGTACTAAATAGTGGAATTGGTTATAAAGAGTTCTATGATTATTTATATAATAAGAAACCATTAGAAGAGGTAATAGAAGAAATAAAACAAGACTCTAGACGATTTGCGAAAAGACAATATACATTTTTTAATCATCAATTTGAAACAATCTGGTTTGAAACTAATTTTATGAATTTTGATGAGACCATTGAAAAGGTATATCAAGAAATAAAAAAATAAAACGTTATCCACGTTTTATTTTTTTTATACTAATTCCATATAATGCTCTTGTTTAAAATAATGTTCTGTAGTTTCTAATTCTAATAAGCGATTGGTATCGATTAAAAAATAACTATCTTCTAAATAATCGTTTCCATCACTTGCAACAGGATCATCCCAAGTTAAATCAAGATTTAACCAGTGATAATTATAATAAACTGCATTCCATACATGCTTTTCACTAGATACTTTAAAACTTTTGATATTCATTCTTTCTAAAAATAATTCCATTAAATCAGTATATCCACCACATATAGCATATCCTTCAAATAAAGGACCATATGCTGTATCAGAGTGATATTGACTCTCTCCAGTCTCACTTCTTACCGAATCATAACGAGTATTATTAATAATATAATCATGAATATTACGAATATTCGTATAAATAGAATTTTCTTCTTTCACTAATTGTGAATAAAGTTCATCTACTTTTTGATTAATTAATTCAATCTCTTCTAAACTATAACTACGAACAACCGTAATAGTAACTCTTCCTAGACTATCATATTCTGTTTCAATATGAGAAAATCCATTATAAGGATGAACATAATTATTAATATCGGATAAAGTATCTTGATCATTCGCAAGATTTTGTACATCTTGAATGCAAGCCTCATATTCATCAGGACAATAAAAAGTAAACGTACTTTTTCCAGCATTAAGAACAGTATAATAGATATTTAAAATATCTTGATAACTTTCAGGAGAAAAACTATTCGTATTTTGAACAAAATCAAAATCATAATTACGATAATAGTCATTGACATCACCTAAAGTTACTTCTCGAAAAGGTGCAAAATAACGATCTGCAAACTCAATGACAACATCCCGGTAATAATAGGCTATACAACCAAAACCACAAAATATTCCAAATAAAATAAATAAACGAAAAATCTTTTTCATGGAAACACCTAATTTCTATTTCTATTTTATAAGAAAGATAGAAATTAGTAAATAAAAATCATCCGACAAAGTGTAAAGAACCAAAAGAAAAACCAATTATGATAATTGGTTTATTCCATTGTATTCATCATCTTAATTAATCTTGATTTTAAACGAGCAGCCTTATTTTTATGTACTAAACCACTACCCATAGCCTTATCAATTCTTTGAAAAGCAATATTTAAATAATTGCTAGCATCTTCTTTATTACCAGCCTTTACTTCTTTTTCAAACTTCTTAATAGCAGTTTTCATACTAGAATTAACGATTGTATTAACCTCTGCTTTCTTAGCGTTAGAACGCATACGTTTTTTTGCACTTTTAATATTTGGCATAATCTCACCTCACTTTTGTAAACAAGTTAATTCTACCAAAAAAAAAGAAAAAAAGCAAATAAAAATGCAATATTTACAAATAATAATATCGGTGATAGTATGCATAAAATAAAGTTAGAAAATAAAAATCTTAGAACAGACCTAATAACAGATCAAATAAATGATGATATTAAGACAACTAAAAAAGAAGAAAAGAATGGAATTATAATATTAAACAGTGAAAGTAAAACAAATAAATATACAACTATTTTTTTTAAGGATATAACAGATAAAGATGCTTTCATGAAATTACAAAAAGTACTAGAAAATGAATTAAAAAAATATATTAAACCTAATAAACAAGATAAAATATTAGTAATTGGATTAGGAAATGAAAAATCAACTCCAGATTCTTTAGGACCAGAGACACTAAATCATATATTAGTCACAAGATATTTATTTCTTCTAGGAGATGTATCGGAAAAAGTATCAAATGTTTCTATATTGAAACCGGATGTGATAGGTAATACAGGGATTGAATCAATTGATATGATTAAGTGTATGATTGATCAAACAAAACCTACAATTGTAATTGCGATTGATTCTTTAAAAGCCAATAAAATGGAAAGATTAGTTAAAACAGTTCAAATTACGGATAGTGGAATTCATCCTGGTAGTGGGATTTATAATAATAGAGGAGAACTTAGTAAAAACACAATGAACTGTGATGTAATTGCAATAGGAGTACCTACCGTAGTAGATATTGATACAATCAAAAATAAAAATACAGAAGAAAATTTTATCGTGACACCAACAAATATTGATTTCTTAATTGAGAAATTATCCTATCTATTAGGAAATAGTCTAAATCATATATTTCATAAAACCTTCTTCGACAAATAAAATAGAACAGAAAAGATATAATGTCATTAAGGTGATGATATGAAGAAAAAGAAAAAAAGAAAAATGATTCTATATGCATTTCTTCTAATATTGGGTATTTATACTGGATATAAAAACATAGAAAAGAAAAAAGTTATGATTGAAAATAAAGAGATCATTCAGTTTATATTAAATCATAGTTTTGAAAATCATAATATTATCAAGCAAATACAAAATACAAAAATTCAACAAGATGATGTCATAAAACTACTTCATAAAGATTATGAAGAAGCAATATCAATACCAAAAGAAGAAAAGAAAAATCCCATTGTCTATTTATATAATTCTCATCCAACCGAAGAATATGCCATAACAACAATAGGGGAATACTCCTTAAATCCAACAGTTATCATTAATAATTACATTATAGAAGATATCCTAAATAAAAATGGGTATCAGACCATTACGGAAGAAAAATCAGTAAAAGATATATTGGATACTAATAATTGGAATTATGCATCCAGTTATCGAGCAAGTAGAATACTAATAGAAGATGCAGCAACAAAGAACCCTTCTTTAAAATACTTTATTGACATTCATAGAGATAGTGTAGGAAAAGATAAAACATCGATTCGAATAGAAGACAGAGATTATGCTAAAGTATTATTTATTGTAGGATTAGAAAATGAAAATTATCAAGAAAATCTTACCTTTACAGAAAAGATTAATCTAAAACTAGAAGAGTATTATCCAGGAATCAGTAAAGGAATATACAAAAAAGAAGGACCTGGAGTAAACGGGATATATAATCAGGATTTCTCACCTAAAGTAATATTAATTGAAATAGGAGGCTATGAGAATACAACAACAGAAGTCCTAAATACATCCATTGCTATATCAAAATGCTTATTAGAGGTGTTTCATGAAGAGAATAATTAAGGTTTTGTTTTTAGGAATGATTATATTATTTTTAATTGTCTTCATCAATCGAAATAATAATTATTATGAAAATACGAATATTATTAAAGAAGAAGCCATTAAACAATTTGAAAAAGATTTAAGAGAGGGGAAAGAAATCATACCATCTCACTATATAACCCCAAAAAAAGATTATAATAATAAAGCAGCCTTAATTGGATTAAAAACATCTAAGATTATTGAAAAAATCGTTAAAAAAACTCTAAATAAAATGATTCGTTATATCTCTACGTAAAGTATAAAAAACACATTCAAAAAATGCATAAAAAACTTTATAAACAATAGTTAAGTGTTGTATAATAAAATATGAAAATAGGGTAAAAGGTGGTTATATAACGATGCAAAATAATATACTGATACAAAACTTTTTAGAAAAACTAGAATTGATAGGTATTGCATCCGATGCCAAAATAGAAGAGATGGAAACATTAGAAAAAAAGATTACTTATATAGAAATCTTTTATAAAGAAATGCAATTATCAAGAAAAGAATATGCTAAAAAGTTTTATGAAACATCAGATGAAGCAAAAGAAGAATGGAAAGATATTTTAGAATTATTCTTAAAAAAAGAAGAAATAACTAATATAGAAAAAGCATTGCTACGCCTAAATGAAATAGTAGAAAATAATAGTCTAGATAATAATTCTGAATTAGAAGAGATAGATCATATACTAGACTTTTTTGTCATGAGAATGAAAACATATTTAGATAACACTGACAAAAATCAAATAAAAAAAGAATTAGAACAAAGAAAAAACAGATTTGACCGCCTATTATCATTAGGAGATATCCTAGAAGATGATACGGAAACAAGAGATATTGAAGATATTGATTTTTTAGAAGAAGTTATTTCTTTTATCAACATTTCTGAAAATGAAAAAATTGATATATTAAGATATCTAATAGAAAAAAATAGAAGAATCTATGAGAAAAAGATAGAAAATCCTCCTGAAGAAATAGAAGAATTAGAGACACTTGAAGAACCAATAGAAGAAGTTATTACCAATTTATTACGAAAAAAAGAAAATATAGAAAAAATTCAAAATAAGATTCAAAATGATTATCAAATTGAAATAAATATTGATAATCCAACACGAGAAGAAAATGAATTTTTAGAAGAGTCTCTTAATCATATAAAAGAATACCTAATAGAAAATCATGAGAATAATAATAAGAATCTTGATGAACAATTAGATGATTATTTTCAAGAAAATGAATTAACAAATCATAATAAATTAAGAATACTAAATAACATTTTAAAAGATTCCGAATTAAGTGATTTAACACAGGAAGAGCAAATAAGACTTCTAGCAAAAGGAATGGATTTTTACAATAAAAACCAAAAATATATTATTAAATTAAGTGAAAAACAAAAATCAGAAATTAATAAATATGTTGTATCTTTATACAATGATATTGAAAATAGAGAACTGATTTATAGTAATAAATCTAAAAATCAAAATCATGAAATAGAAACAGAAGCAGCCTATGAATTAGAAATTATTTTGAATCTTATCTCTTATATGGATCCATATGATGAGAATAATAAAGAAATCTTATCAAAAGTTAGTAAGAGAATAGAAGATATATTAAGATGTGTAGATTTATGCATTAGAGAAGAGGGAATAGAAATGAAAAACAATCAAGAAATAGGAAGATTATTCTTTATAAAAGATGGAAAAGCCACCGTAATAGAAAAACAAATTAAATCCGCAACAAAAAATAATAAGAGAAAGAATAATATATTAAAAGATGTTAAATATCAATTAACCATAATTAAAAATAGAATAAATAAAGAATTAATATCTGCAAGAATCATGGACGAAGAAGAGTTAGAGATTAGATTCATTGCAAGTGTATTTTCAAAAGTATTCTATATTCCAATAGGAGAAAAAGACGCAATTATTATCGGAACAAGTGTACAAAAAACAAAAGATGAAGCATGGCAAGAACAAAAAAATATCATACAAAGCAAGAAAGAAGAAATTCGTAATATGATAAATTCTTTAGAAAATCCTATAGAATATGAAAGCGAAAGTAAAAAATCAGAAATTATAACAAATAGAATTATGAAACAATTAGAAGAATATCAAAATGATAGAATGGAGATAAGATTAAGGGAAGAATTGAAGAAAGGAGAATTGTAATGATAGATCAAAGCTTTTTGATAAATCTACTAAAAAAAGAAATACATTCTCAAAAAAATACGATATCTCCCTTATTTGAAAAAGAAATATTAAAATTAGAACAGGATAAAACAACTATATCAGAAATGGATGAAAATACAATAAATGATTTGATAAAAGATTTACCAATATCAACAAAAGAAAAAGAAGAAAAAAAGATATTTCTTTTTTCTATGAAAAGACTAGTTAATTTGACAAAACATAAAAAAGCATACTTTCAAATGACAAATCATCAAATAAAACAAATTGAGGAAATAATAAATCTTTGGAAAAAAGAAAACAACAATCAAAAACAATATCAATTATTATTATCAAAAATAGAAAATCCAAGTAATTATGAATATATAGATAATATTGATATTATAATTGATTTATTTCATAAATATGAATTAGAAGATTATGAAAAAAGATTAATTCTAACAAGAATTATGAAATATAACAAAGAAATATATGAATCAAAAAAAGAAGTAAAAGAAAATAATGCTTCAAATAATAGAGAAGATGTTGAATATATTTTAAATACCTATGGTTATTATTTTGATAATTTGAGAAAACCAGAACAACAAGAATTACTAGAAAAAGGGAATTTAAAAAGAATAGAAGAAGTATTAAAAGAATTAAAAAAATACAATTATCCTAGATTTATTCTTCCACAAGAAAGTATGAAAATGAAAACGATATTAATCAACAGTAACAAAGAAACAATTCAAAAAATAACCGAATTTGGTAAAGAAAAAAATATCTTTCCTCAAGATTTATATAGAATGACTCCTGCATTAATATCAAATACAAGTAATATAGATAGTATAGCAAGAGCAGATGATTTTAAGAAGAACGTTGAATTTTTAGAAAATCTAGGATATAAAATTTCTTATATCTTAAAAAAATGTAAAGAACTCTTATTATTAAATAATAATAAGTTAGTAAGTAATTATCAAAAATATATTTCTTATGGATTAATTGTTCAAACAAATAAAACAGGTTCTTTAACCAATCCATCTCTAACTTGTCTTTTATCGAATCATTTTGCAGAAATAATTGACCAATTTATAGAAACAAATCCAAAAGGATATCGTTATGTAAAAGAGAATATGGACTGGATGTCTAATATAAAAGACTCATCAGATATATTATTCTATAATATATACCAAGCAAGTAAAACAACAAATCCGTACGAAAAAAAGAATAATAAAATACAATTAATAGAGGAAATAACACAAAAAAATATTTCCTATCAGGGAATAACAGAAGAAAACAAATATAAGATTACAAATACAATCATAATAGAATATCCTCATAAACAATCATTTGAAGAAGCAATCAATAAATCAAAAGAAGAAGATTTATATGATTTAACAATAGAAGATAATAGAATAGAAAAATTAAATCGATATATTGATCCAATGAATCCACTTCAATATGATTTTAAAGGAATCATAATTTCAAGATTAAAAGTAAAAAGAATTTTTAATATTCTAAAAAATTATGATTTAGATGATTATGAAGATAGTATGTTGTATGCAATAACCTATCATAGTATTATGACAAAAGAAGATTTAGATAAAATAAAAAGATTACTAAAAGAAGGTGATTAGATGGAATATTTAGAAAAATATGGAATTCCCAATAACATAATAGAAGAAATAAGAATGAAATATGATGAAATCGTAATAGAAAATATGAGAATAGAACAATGGAATGTAGAAAAAGTAATACAATATTTCCAAGAAATAGGAATTATTCCTATCAATGAAATAATACTAAATCATCCCAATATTTTTCTAAAAGATATTAATCAAGTCATGAAAGCCTTTAAAAAATATAAAATAAAAGAAATAGTAGATAAAATTAATATAGATAGTAATACCATAATAAAAGTATAAAGAAGAGAAATCTTCTTTATTTTTTTGACAAAATATGATATAATACAAGGCAATTAAAAAGAGGGGGATAACGATGGAAGAAAAAGCAGTAGATTTATCACTAGAAACTTTAATTCGAGAATGTAGTCTAAATCCTGTTTTAGGAAGAGAACATTTCTATTATTTTTCACTAAGAAATAGAGAAAACATTCATGAAATCTTCAAATATAAAAAATTTAATGATGATTTTACAGATAAACTATCGGTATATAGAAGAGATGATTATATCATAGGAATGATTCGACCAAGTTATGAAGAGTTCTTAAAAAAAATAATCACACTTTTAAATGCTAAAGTACAACCTAGACAAAAAGATGATGAAAAACTAACAGAAATATTATTAAAAAGAGTACAAGTATTATCAGAAATTAAATCGGAACAAGAATTAAAAGAAGAATTCCCATATTTATATAGGGACTTACAAGATGGAAGAGCCTATTACAATAACCTACAAAAAATAAGAGGCCAAGAAGGTTACACAGAAGAACAATATGCATCAGGAGAACATTATTATTATAGTTGTGCATTAAAAAAATCATTACAAAACTTTATAAAAAGTCAAACAGAATTATATAAAAGATTCACAATAAATAGACATTCATTAAAAGAATTACAAGAGAAAAAAACTTATAATTCCTATATTCAAAAAAACTTTAATATGGATAAATTATATATGTATGTAATTCATGAATATTTAAATAAATGTGAAAAAACTAATAATAGAGAAGAAATTAAAAAATATATTACAATCATTGAAAAATATTTAAATTCAGAAAGAGATAAAACAATTCATATTATTACAGATGAAGGAATTAAAGTAGATTTAGATAATATTAATAAAAGATTATATAATTTAAAAAGACGAATTAGTGATAATAGTAGCGTAGTAGATTGGGTTTTAATTCCAGAAGGAAAAGAATATCATAAAGTAACAAAAGAAGGAGAAGCAAAAAGGCTTGTTTTAACAAAAGAAGAAATAGAGCATCTTAAAGCCAAAGGAGAAAGAAAAAGAATATTTTATGAATCATCTCCTTACATAGCCAAAGCAATAGGATTAAGAAAATATCGTGGTTATATTGCATATATTTATGAAAATGGAAATGTAATATTAGATCGTGAATACAATGAAGATACACCAAAATCTGCAAGTGGAGATGCTATATATGTTCTAAAAGCAGAAGATTTTGAAGTTTTATCGAAGCAAGAAAAACCAACTCTTAGAAAACATCCAAAAGTAGAGCATATGAATCATACAAAAACATGGGAAAAAAGAGTATTAGAAAAAATAGAAGAAGATGCAACTAGAGAACAAACAGAGCAAGCACATCAACTAGTTAAAAGATTAAAAGAAAAATAGAGATTAAATTATAATCTCTATTTTTATTGATATAATTCTTTTTTAATTAACTCTAAATTATTTCTCATAATAGAATCATATGTTGCTCCATTGGTTCTTTCCTCATCTGTTAAATTATCTAATTTATGAAGTTCAAGTTTTTGAATACTAGAATAATTTTCAAGGATATTCTTAACATTATCATTATCTTCTAAATTTGTAAAAGAAAAGATAAAACTAACACTACCATCTTCAATTAAATTTTCAGCATCAGCCAAAGTCTTTTGAGAAGCATCTGTATCAATACAAATAACATTAAGACCAAATTTTTCAAGATATTTCAAAGCCGTATCAGCAACAATTATTGTTTTATTATCAGTACTTTCAACCGCAAGTCTATATTCTGCATCAAGTTCGGATAATTCAATCTTAAGTTTGTTGTAAGCCTCATCCACCTCTTTCTTTAAATAAGTATTTGTAATATATTCATTCATTGCTAAACGAACATTCTGACTCATCATCAATAAAGAAGAAGGATTTAACCATAACTCTTCAGGAGAATAATCAGTCTCCAATACATATGCAGTATCAATAATCTTTAAATTTGGATTTAATGCTAACAAATCAACTGCAAGATTTCTTTCCTTTTCTAATAACCCATTATAAACAAACAAATCAGTTTTAGAATAATCTTTTTTCTTTTTCTCACCAATTTTATAAGAATTAATATCAACTCCATCTGGATAAATAGAAGTAATAGTCGCATGATCAGAATAAATCTTTTTTAAGATATACTCATTTGGATAATTGGTAACAATAACCTCAATATTATCCATAGAATCATTAGAACATCCACTAGTAAATAATAATATAGAAAAAACCAATAATAAATAAACAATCCCTTTTTTTAACTTCATATCATTTCTCCTTCTTAGAAACAGGATCAAATCCATACTCATGAGACCATGGATTACACCTTAAAATTCTTTTAATTGATAAAAACAAACCATAAATCACCCCGTAGGTATCAATACATTCAATTGCATACTCAGAACAAGTAGGTTGAAATCGACAAAGCCCATGAGTTGAAATAGGTAATTTTTGATAGAGACGAATCACCCAAATTAAAATTATTTTCATCCTATCACCAAATTCATTTTACTATTTTTTACCAAAATATACAAGTCATGAATCAAGTATTTTAAAAGAAAGAATTGAATTCAAAACAAGAGTGTGTTAAAATAAAATAAGATAAATAGGGAGGCTAGAGAATATGGGGTTATTTGATAAATTCTTCAAAAGCAAAGAGAAAAAAACAATAGATTACATGCCAGGTGAAGGTAGAACAGAAAATGTTAAAGCACCAGTTAGTGTAAAAAGAGAAATTGATACTATTTTAAAAATTCTTGAAAATCTTGGTATATTAGAGGAAGATCAAATTGAAAAAGCACTTGATAAAGAAGAGAACCTTGATAAAACAATTCTTTCAAAAATGGACCTTAAAGCCTCTGAAGATAATGTAGATTATTTAAAAAAATATATTGAATTTAAACAAATCGGATACGGAAGAGAAACAATAAACCTATATCGTCGAAGATTAGAAGAAATATCAAAAGAGGAAATAGCAAAAGGAAAAGAAAAAGAAGAAATTATTGAAAAATTAATTTCTAATACAAAAGTAGAAATTGATAACTATGAAAGAATTCTAAAATCTATCAATAAAGAAATTAAAGAAATAGAAGAAGATAGTAAAAATGAAAATGAAATCCTACAAAGAGTAGGAATTCTTGCAGAACAATATAAAGAAGAAGCCTTAGGGTATCCTATAAACTTAGAAAATCAAGTAAAAAAAATGGCAAATGAACTTGCTCAATTGCCATATGGGGGATACGGAGAAGAAGAGGTAGAACGTTTCCTAACAGCAGCAGGAAAGATGATAGAAGAAGGAAAAATGAATCAAGAAGAAACAAATCATACCTATTCTCGTATCAAAGTAGAATTATATGACCCAAAGAAAAAAAGATACTTATCAGACTTAGAAACTCTAAACAAAAAAATCCAAATGATTTCAGAATCTCCTTATATTTCAGAATTTGAAAAAGAACAAAATAAATTAAAAATAATAACAGAATTTAATCAAATGAACGGACATAAAATGGGTATAAATGATACCATAAAAAATATGATTAAAAATCTATCAAATCTAGAAAATGGTGGATTTGGTCAAATAGAATTAAATAAGTTTGAAACAAAAGTAAAAGAAATCAAAAAGAATGGAGAAGAGGCCAATCTAAAAAGAGACGACATTTTAAATCAAATTTATGAAGAATATAATAAATTATTAAGAGAATATGAATTAGAACTTATGAGATTTAAAGAAGAAATGGAGTCTATAAAAGATCTAGAAGAAGAAGAAAAAGAAGAAAAACAAAAAGATTATTTAGAATATTTTAAAGATAAAATGGGACATCCAATTGACTATCAAACAAGAATTCTTGATATGAAACAAAGCCTTGAAACCTTAGAAGAAGGTGGTTATTCTTCTACTGTAACAGATGACTTTAAAATGGAGTCAATGACAAGAGCAGAAAATGCTAAAACACCAGAAGAACTTACAGAATGTATGAAAGAAATTAGAAACAAATATAGGGAAATGATTTCTCAATACAAGGAAAAGAAAAAAGAATATCAAGAGGAAAAACAAAAAATAGAAAACAGTAAAAATGTTTCTAAAGAAGAAATAGAAATTCAATTAGAATCCTTAAAAAATAAGTTCTTATCTAATTTTGGACATACTACAAACTATGAAGAGATTATTCAACAGAATAAAAACAAATTATCATCATTAGAAAAAGGCGGATATGGAAAAACAGTACTAGATAAATATGAAAATGATTGTAAAAGAATAATAACAGAAGAAAAAGACAAGGATTCCATCTATCATGAAATTCAAAAAAAATATTTAGAATTAAAAAAACAATATGAGAAGAATTTAGAAATCTTTACAGAATGGAAAAAATTACAATTAAATAACAAAAAGAAAGAAGAAGTAGAAGAACAAGAAAAAGAACTTGATGAAAAAATATCTCATATGCTATCACTATCAAAAGAAGAATTATATGATTATTATATTGAAGATGATAGAAAGAAAAAGGCTCAAGCATATAGACACAATTATATGGCAGCCTATCGTTATCTTGCCAGAGAAGAGGCTAATAAAAAACAAAATGAAGATCTATATAGAAGACGATTAGAGGAATTACAAGAAGATAAACAACCATATACAAATGAAGAAATAGAAGAAGCAACAAAGAAAATAGAAATTATGGAGTTGAATAATAGTAAGTTAACTGAGGAAGATAGAATCATAAGTTTAATGGAATATATTGATAGTACACTATTTAGACAAATGATTTATGTAGAAGCAATGCTTGCTAATAAAAGAGATCAAACAAAAATATAACTTTTCGAGTTATATTTTTTTTGATATAATGATACTGGTGATGAAAATGGAAGAACTATTTGAAAGATTACATATTAAACCAAAAGATCAAGAATTATATAAAACAGCCTTTTCTCATAGCTCATACGTAAATGAACATAAAGTAAAAAATGATTATGAAAGATTAGAATTTTTAGGAGATGCTGTTCTAGATTTAGTAATGGCAGATTATTTATATACCCATCATAAAGAAAGTGAAGGGGAAATGACAAAAGTAAGAGCAACCTATGTATGTGAAAATGCTAATTATACATATGCAACAGATTTAGGATTAACAAAATATATATTGGTAGGACATGGGGAATCAAAAGAAGGAGAACCTCTAAAAAAAGCCATCGTTGCTGATATATTTGAAGCATTAATGGGAGCAATCTATATGGACTTAGGATATGCAACAGTACGAAATGTTATTCTAAAAATTATTGTTCCCTATATGAATAATCCAGAAATTAAATTCTTTAGTGATTACAAAAGTAGCCTACAAGAATTTGTCCAAACCGAACAAAAATCACTAGAATATAAAATTGTAAAAGAAGAAGGCCCTGCCCATAAAAAAACATTTACAATGGATGTAATAATAGATGGTATTGTATATGGAACAGGAATTGGATCATCCAAAAAAGAGGCTGAACAAGAAGCAGCAAAATATGCATTAGAAAAATTGGCTATAAAAAAATAGTCTTTTTTAATGAGGAAGAAAACTTTTCTTTTTAAAAAGATAATGATATAATAAAGATGCTATTCATGCGTTTATATATTATTAAACTCATATAAAAGAAAAAACAGAAAGGAGATATTTATGAGTAAAATTAAAATATTTGCATTAGGTGGATTAAACGAAAATGGAAAAAACATGTATGTGGTAAATGTAGATGAAGAAATATTTGTATTTGATGCCGGTTTAAAATATGATAATGACATTAATTTAGGAATAGATTATATCATTCCAAATTTTGATTATTTAATAAAAAATAGAAAGAAAATCAAAGGAATCTTTTTAACACATGGTCATGATGGAAATATGGGAGCAATTGCTGATGTTTTAGAAAAACTCCCAGAAATACCAGTATATGGAACAAAGTTAACCCTTGAAATAGCAAAAAATGATTTCACAAAAGAATTATTAGAAAAAACAAAATTAATAGAAATAAAGCCACATAATAAAATAGATTTTGGAAAGAATTCTATTTTTCCAATAAGTGTTACTCATTCCATTCCAGACTCTGTATGTTATGTATTATATACACCAGATGGAGCCATTGTATATACAGGAGACTTTGTATTTGATTCAACTATGATGGAATCATACAAAACAGATATTGGAAAACTAGCATATGTTGGAAAGCAAGGAGTTTTATGTTTATTATGTGAATCATTCTATGCTGATAGACTTGGACATACATCCCCACATAACCGTGTAAGAGGCTTTATGAGAGATGTATTAAGGAAAACAGAAAATCGTATTATTGCAACTGTTTTTCCAGCACATTACTATCGAATTCAAGAACTTTTTGATGAAATATCAAAAACCCATAGAAAGATAGCAATTATGGGAAAAAAATTACAAGAAATGATTAATAAGGCAATAGAGGAAGGATATCTAAAAATAGATAAAACCAAAATTGGAACACTAGCAGATTTAGAAAGTAAAAATGTTGTAGTATTAATATCAGATGAAAAAGAAAAACCATTTGCTAATCTAGAAAGAATTATTAAAGGATTTGATAAATACATTCAAATAAAAGATACAGACACGATATTTATCACAGAACCAAGTTATCCTGGAATTGAAAAAAGATTAGCAACTATTATGGATGAGATTGCTATGCTTGGTGCAGATGCAATTAGTCTATCAAGTAAAAAGCATCTACAACATCATGCATCACAAGAAGATTTAATGTTAATGATAAACTTAATGAATCCAAAGTATTTCTTTCCAGTAAAAGGAGAATATAGAAATTTATATACAAACGGTGAAATAGCAGAAGAATTAGGAGTACCAAAAGAAAACATTATCTTAAAACTAAATGGAGATGTTTTTGAAATGGTAGATGGAAAGAATACGAATTCATTAGAACATATCGATGTTGATGAAATTTTAATTGATGGAAACAATAGTGGGGATATTGGAAACCTAGTCTTAAAAGATCGAGAAATGCTAGGGGAAAATGGAATTGTAATTATTAGTTGTACTCTAGATAAAGAAAGCAAAGAAATCATTGGAGGACCAGAGATTCTAACAAGAGGATTTGTTTATGTCAAAGAAAGTCAAGAATTAATGGAAGCAACAAAGAAATTATCACATGAAGTAATAGAAAAGAATATTGAGAAAAATGCTAAAAGAGTTGATTACTCAAAAATAAAAAATGATGTAAGGGAAGTCTTGGGTAAATATTTCTATCAAGAAACAGAATCAAAACCAATGATTATAACAGTGGTTCAAGAAGTATAAAAGGAGGTGTCAAGTATGACGACAAAGGATTTAATAAAAAAATATATACCGGTTGGAGTATTAGGAGTAATGACAATTATTATTGTATTATGTACTTATTTTCCTCCTTTTGGGACAATGATTTGTGAAATGAAAAGTGCACCAGGGGATATAGATGCGCAATCAACCTATACAGCAAATTTTTCTCTATGGCATGTAGATACCCTAAAGATTACAGAAATTATTTCATCAAAAGATAAAGAAAAATTAGAAGAATATAAAAAATCCTTAGAAGAAGATAACAATAAGTTTAAAAAGTTAAATCACTTCACAAATACGATAAGTATAGAAGATGAAACAATTACAAATACCACAACAATTGATTATGATAAGATTGATAAAAAAGAATTGAAGAAAATTGAAAAAAATTTTTCTAATCGAATGATTCGAATAGGAGTACTAAAAAAAATATATACAAAGAATGGAGCAACATGCAAATACGCATAACTCCATTTCTTTCTAAAAATTTCCCTTATTTAAGGGAAATAAATGTCTGGGTAGTTAAATGGATATAACAAGTCTCTCCTAAGACTTCCTAAAAAGTTGAAAAATAGGTAAAAAATAGTCTTTAGAGCATTGATATATCTAATGGATAGAAATTTAAAGAAAAATTAGTGTCGCAGAAATGTCGCGAATAATTTTTTAAAAATCAAAAAATTTAAGCATTTATTTTAACAAAAAAGTTAGAATAAATGTATATGTTCTCGTAGCGTAAGTGGATAACGCAACTGCCTCCTAAGCAGTAGATTACCAGTTCAAGTCTGGTCGGGAACACCATAGAAATTAACTATGTGTTATATAGCACATAGTTTTTTTGTGGTGAAATGGAGGTGGTCGATTATATTAAATAAATAAAAAATAAAGATAAGGAGGAAAAGAATGAAAAATTGTGAAGTAATTGCAATTGCAAATCAGAAGGGTGGAGTCGGTAAAACAACTACTACATTTAGTTTAGGAGTTGCTCTGGCTAATATGGGTAAGAAGGTATTATTAGTTGATGCAGATCCTCAAGGTGATTTAACTACTTATGCAGGGTGGCACAATACTGATGATATTCCAGTAACTCTAGCAACACTAATGGAACGTTCTATTAGAGATAGAGATATTAATCCTAGAGAAGCTATTTTAAAGCAACATGAAGGTGTGGATGTACTTCCATCTAATCTAGAATTATCTAGTACGGAAGTTGAATTAGTTAATGCAATGAGTAGAGAATATACAATTAAGAATTCTCTTGAAGCATTAAAAAAGATTATGACTATATCATAATCGATTGTATGCCATCGCTTGGAATGATTACTATAAATGCTTTGGGTGCATCAGATAAAGTAATTATTCCAGTTGAGTCTCAATTCCTTGCAACTAAAGGAATGAAACAGTTAATAAATACAGTTCTTAAAGTTAGAAAGAACATTAATCCAAATCTTCAAATTGGAGGAATGTTACTTACTCTTGTAGAACAAAGAACAAATCTATCTAGACAAATAAGACAAGAATTACAAGAGTCTTATGGAACTATATTTAAATTATGTGATACTCAAATTCCACGAGCAATCAAAGTTGCAGAGTCAACAAGTTTTGGAAAATCAATATTTTCTTATGATAAGAATTCTAAAGTAGCTAGTGCTTATCAAGAATTTGCTAAGGAGGTAGTTAAGGATGGAGAAAAAGAGCATTCTAGATCCAATGCCTTTTACAGTAGATAGTTTCTTTACTACTCAAGAACAAAGAGATGAAGAAAAGAAAGAAAAAGTAGAAGAAATTAGTATTGATTTATTAGATGAATTTCCTAATCATCCTTTTAAAGTATTGAAGAATGAAGAAAAAAACATAAAGAATGAAATCAAAAGATATCAAAGAATGATTACTGATGAAAATGAAAAGCAGGAACGATTATTAGATATGTATCTAGATGGGATTGTCGATTTACCTACTTTTGAAGAATTTCATAAAAAATATAGATCTAAAATAGAAACATATAAAGTAGAAATTGATGAATTAGAGAAAAGTTTAAAACGTCTAGAACCAATACAAGTAAAAAAAAGAAAAAGCAATGGAATCAGTGAAGAAGATATTAGATATCGGATACAATGGAATAGATGAGCGATTAATAGAAGAAGTTGTAGAGAAAATAATAGTTCATGAAAATTATTTTGAATGGAAATTAAATTTTTATGATGAATTAAAATCATATTGTCCTATGACTTATAATTATTATTCTAATATAATGCAAGAATACATAGAAAGATATAACACTACAAACTTAATAAGATAAAAAAATACTGGTTATTCCATTTTTTTGTGTTTTTAAACTAATATATGATATATTTAATATAGATAATAGAGAGGTATATATGAAAAGAAAAGTAGTAAAAATTATACTAGTATTATTAATGATTATTTCACTAATTAATATATTTATATGGTTTTATGAAAATAATAAAACAAAAGAAATAGTTACTAAAGCAAAAAAATATATAAATATAGAAAATAATACTATTAGTCCAAAAATAAAAAATATAAATGAAGATATAATTGGATGGTTAATAGTAGATAATACAAATATTAACTATCCTGTAGTACAAGGAAAAAATAATGAGTTCTACCTAAATCATGATTTAGATAAAGAATATAATAGTGCAGGATGGATTTTTATGGATAGTAATAATAATCTAGATGATCAAAATATAATCATATATGGTCATCATAGAAGAGATGGGAGTATGTTTGGGTCAATTGATAATCTTCTAAATAAAAATAAAGGAGGAAAAATCAATTTAATAATAAAAAACAAAAAAAATATATATAATATTTTTTCTATATATAAAACTGAAAAAAATTATAATTATCGTGAAAAAAATTATAGTGATTTATATAAAAAGACAGCAGAATTTAAAAAACGTAGCATAATAAATTATAATATCGACATTACAAGTAAAAATCAAATAATAACACTATCTACATGCGATAATGACAATAAAAATAGAATAGTAATACATGGGATAAAAATTGAATAAAATACTTTGTTTTTTATTTAAAATATTATATAATTAAATAAGGTAGGAGGTGGATTAAATTTGTGCTAGTAAAAAAAGATTATTTTTACTTGGAATAATATTTTTTATAATGTTTAGCATCTCAGGCATATATGCTTTAACTAATGATGTAATAAATAACACGGAAAGTACCATTTCAACCTCTTACGTTGATATTAAATTAGAACAATATCAAAATGGTGAACCATATACAAAAGAAAATGAAGTAGTTATGCCAGGAGAATTTATTCCATTAAATACTAAAATAAATAATCTTGGAATAGATTGTTATGTAAGAGCTAAAATTACATATACATTAAATAATACAGAATGTATTGAATCAAACTATATTAATGGAGATTACAAGAATTGGACCAAAAAAGATGATTATTACTATTATGATTCTGTATTAAATCAAAGTGAAGTAATAGACTTATTTGATACAATCCAAATACCTAATGAAATAATTAATGAATCATCAGGTGATAAACTAATTGTTCATATATTAGTTGAAGCTGTACAAGCTAAGAACTTTGATGGTAATTGGAACGAGGTAGATATTAAAGAAGCTGTAGATAGATCTTATTCTATGGATTCTGATGGTAAATCAGAAATAATCTATGAAAATAATGCAGATAAGTATATTGATATAGGAGATGGCTTTTTTAATAACTTAGGTGGTTTATTACCAGGAGATAATATAGAGGACCAAATTAAAATTAATAATAACAGTTCTAATAAGATTAAATACTTTTTATCAATTGATACAAAGAATTTAACAGATGAAGAAATAGAATTACTAGAAAATGTTAATATAACAATAAAAAATAGTAAGGGTGAAGAGTTATACAAAGGAAAATTAACAGAAGTAAGTAATCTGCTCTTAGGTATATATAATAGTGGTTCTAATGGTATAATTTCTTTTACTATTTCAATACCAAGTAATCTTAATAATGAGTATAGTAAGATTGTTACAAAAATAATATGGGTGTTTTCAGTTGAAGAAGAAAAAAGTGGCATTAACCCAGAAACATGGGATTTGCGATTTGATTGGTCTATGACACTTTTCATTTTTTCAGCATTAGGACTATTAGTAGTCATGATACTAGAAAAAAAAGAAAAGGATAATATAGAAAATAATAATAAGGAAAGAAGGAATTAAATTATGAAGAAAAAGAAAACAATTTTAGCAGCACTTGTACTTCTACTAGTAGTTGCAGTAGGAGGAGCAATTGCATATTTCACAGACACTGATACTAAAACAAACACATTTACAATTGGTAATGTAGATATCAGTTTAACAGAGGATGGTTGGGATGCTTTAGCAGATGCTAATGATAATGACATTCCTGATGTAGCAGAAGATATGATGCCAGGAGAATCAGTTACAAAAGATCCAACAATTAATAACCTATCTACTAAGAATCCAGCTTATGTATTTGCAAAAGTAGAAGTACCATGTACAACAATAGTTGCACCAGCAACAACATCAGAAGAATTATTTACATATACAACAAATGCAGGATGGACTGAATTATCTTCAGCAGCAGTAGCTTGTACTAGTGGTGGAACAGCAACTCATGTTTATTACTATGGAACAGGAGGAACTTTAACTGCTTTAGCAAAAGCAGCAAATGCATCAACTCCAACACCAACTTCAAACCCAGTATTTAGTAGTGTAACATTACGTAGTACATTAAAAGGAAATGAAGGATTAACTGGAAATAAAAATATTGTTGTAACTGGTTATGGAATTCAAACTGAAGGTTTAACAAGTACTGCACCAGCAGATGTTTGGGGAAACTTCTCTAACTAATTAATATGAAAATAATAAAAGGAATAATTAACGTCATAACGACGTTAATTATTATCATTGGAGGAATATTTTTAATACTTTATGTATGTGGAATTGTCCCATATGTAGTATTATCTGGTTCTATGGAACCAACTATAGAAACTGGAAGTTTATGTTTTATAAATAAACATACAAATTATAATAAAATACAAGAAAAAGATATTATCGCTTTTAAACATAAAGATGGAACTTTAGTTACTCATAGAGCAGTTAAAGTAACTAAATCTGGAATAAAAACAAAAGGTGATAATAATAAAGATATAGATGGTAATATTGTAAAAAAGGAAAACTTTGTAGGCAAGAATATATTATGGATACCAAAAGTAGGATATATAGTAAAAAAATTTCAAACTACTAAAGGAGTAATAATATTAATTACTTGTGTAGTATTACTATTAGTATCAGGTCTTCTATTTGGAGAAGATGATAAAAAACCAAAAGAAAAAAATAATTAAATATAAAGGAAGGTGATGAAATATGAAGAAAATAAATCCAACTAGTATTTTATTAGTTGTTGCTATTTCATCACTTTTAGTTATACAAGGAATATATGGTTATATTACTAAAGAAACAGAATCTCTTGAAAATACTTTAACAGTTACTCAAGAAGCTACTTGTACTGTTATTCATGAATTTATGGATTTAAATGGTACAACTTATTCTGAACATAGTAGAAATAATATAACTGATTTACAAATTGGTGATATAATTCAACCACCAGTTTTGGATGTAGAAGGATTTGAAGCACCACAAGTACAATCAGTTACAATAGATAAATTTTCTAATACAGTTACATATAGATATATAAGAAAAAAATATACTTTAACAATTAATAATAGTACTTATGTAACAACAACTACACCTAGTGGAATATATTATTATGGTCAAACAATTCATTTAGTTGCAGATGCAACTGATGGAAATGGTAATCCTTTTGTTAAATGGAGTAATAATGAAACTAATCCAGATTATACATTCCAGTTAACAAAAAATACTACTATTAAACCATTATATGATGAAACATATATAATTACATATGTTCCAAATAATGGAAGTAGTTCATTTACAGAAGAAGTTATTCAAACTGAACCAATTAATACATTCCCAGATGTAGAATATAATGATTGTAGTGGTGGAACAGGTACTTACGAGCAACAAGGATGTACATATGTATATAAACTACTAGGATGGTATAAAGATTCTAACTTTACAAATAAAGTAGATGAATCTTTTGTTCCAACTGAAGATACAACATTATATGCAAAATGGAATAAAGTTTATTTTAGAAATGACGGTCCAGTAGTTTTTGATGGTGATGATATAATTTATACTGATGTATTTCTATATAATGCAGAGAATGCAAATAAGGACTTTATAGCTACATTTACAGTTGATGATTATACGGGATATAATCCAACTAATAATAAAGATAAAAGAGCAACTATATTCCAAGATATGAATGAACAAAATCCATATCTAGGAATTCAATTTTTCCATGATGATAATAGTTATTACTTAAATGTTAACTCATCTGCTAATAATGCAGATAGAGTTAAAGATCCAAATACAGGATATACAACTGGACAAAAAGTAATATTAAAAAGAGAAAATGGAATAGTATCATATAGTTATAATGATGGATTAACATTTACTCCTACTGTTAACTTTAGTAATTTTACAGCATATTTTGATTATCCAGCAACCTTCGGAGCTGGACTAGATGCAAATAAAAATCCATGGAGATATTTGATTGGTACATTATCAGATATGAGTGTAGAGATAATAGAACCTCCAACTTATACAATTCACTATGATGCAAATGGTGGAACTGGACAAATGGATGATCAAATTATAGAATTAGGAACATCTACTTCATTAACAACAAATGCATTTACAAAAACAGATGCAACATTTGGTGGATGGAATACCGCACAAGATGGTTCAGGTACTAGTTATCCAGATAATTATTCAATTACAAGTGATCTAGGAAATGCAGATGATGTAATAACATTGTATGCTCAGTGGATAGAACCAGTACACTACTATGTACATTTTGATCCAAATGGTGGAACAGGTTCAATGAATAATCAAGAGTTTACTTATAATGATCCAGCTGAACCATTAACTGCAAATACATTTACAAGAACAAATTATGTATTTAAAGGATGGAATACTGCAGCAGACGGATCTGGAACACATTATGATAATGAAGAAGAAGTTAGAAATTTAAGTAATATAGATGATGATGTTGTAACACTATATGCAGAGTGGTGGAAGATAGAATTTATTCGTACTGGTGATGTAGTATTTGATGGTACAGCTAATACATTCATTGATACAGGATTAAATATATTTAGTTCAACAAATATTGATAAAGATTTTGAAATTAGATTTACATTTAAATCTGTTGATAGTGATCAAATGCAATATGTAACTGGAAATCAAAAACAACCAACTATATTTAATGCAAAAGATGAATCAAACAGTACTTATCCAGGAATGAATGTTCGTTTCAGTGGAAATATTACAACAATTACTCCAACATATAGATGGGGTGGTTCTACAACTAATGTAGGAAATATAGCAGTATCAAATAAACCAATTGAATTCATCTATAGAAGAAAATCAAACAATAATAATGAAAAAATTATTACAATAGAATATAAATATAATAATTATGATAGCGGAGAAAGAACTACAATTAATCAAAGTAGTTGGCCTCTAAATCAACCATTCGCAACTAATGTGGCATTTGGTGGATACTTCGATGGAAGTAATCAACCAGGAAGATTCTTCAAAGGAACGCTTGCAGATATCTCAATAATAATGGAAGAATAATAATTAATTATTAAAAGACTATTTATATAGTCTTTTTTTATGTTATACTGATTGTAGTGTGGTAAGGTATGAAAGAGTTTACTTCTAGTGACACTAAAAAAATAAAAGGAATCGCAATTATATTAATGCTTATTCATCATTTATGGACTTTCCCAGAAAGACTAGTAGGTGGAGAATTAAATCATTTATTTAATATTTTCGGTGACAGTTCAATATTTATTATAGGTAGTTTTGGACAAATATGTGTTTCAATATTCTTTTTCTTAGGAGGATATGGAATAT
Organism: uncultured Caryophanales bacterium; assembly: GCA_946623125.1. GTDB lineage: Bacteria > Bacillota_I > Bacilli_A > RF39 > UBA660 > UBA3789. The sequence continues at coordinate 43,016 of CAMOQR010000008.1, forward strand.
ATATGCAATCTAAAAAAAGAAATTTTAATATTTTAAATAATTTAAAAAAATTATATATTGCATATTGGAAAGTATTTATAATCTTTATACCTATAACACCATTATTTTTTATAATAGAAGCATTAAAAGATAAATTTGTATTAATACTATTTTTACTTGCCGCAATAGATTTTATTACTGATGATAAAATAGGAGCATTTATAATACTTGGTATTACACTAATAAGTGTAATTATTAGATTTAGTCAGGATTATTCAACATATAAGTTTAATGAAAAATTAAAAGAACAAATAAGAATATTTACTGATGTAATAAGAGAAGGTAAACAAAAAGAAATTAGACAAGAAAAAGTAATATATGGAGATATTATTACATTAAGTGCTGGAAGTGTTATACCAGCAGACTTTTATTTATTTGAAAGTAAAGACTTATTTATTAATCAATCAGCTTTTACTGGTGAAAGTGCCGCAGTAGAAAAGAATATTAATATGGAAAGTGAATCTACATCTATGAATGTTAAACTTGGCTACAAAGCAAAGATGAAAAGAGGAGAGCCATGTGGAACAATAAGTTGCTATGGTTATATATGGGATAAGAAAGAAAAAGAATTAAGTCCAACAACTGTTTCTACTGGAAAACAAGAATTAAGAAATTATGTTTTTCCAGAGATAGCATATATGTCTTTAAAAAAAATTGATGCATTAGTTATACAAAAAATAATAAATAAACTAAGAGATAGATATAAAGAAAGAAAAAATGATAAGGGTGAGCAAGTAAAATTATCAATGTCTACTGTTAATAACGTTTATAGATTACTTAGAAAAATACTTAATAAAGCTGTAGCGTGGGGATTTATTGATTCCAACCCAGTTTTAAAAGTAAAAGCACCTGGAAACTCTAAAGTAGAAAAAAATCTTTTAATAGAGAAGAATTAATTGAAGTTTTAGAATTATTAAAAAAAGAGGATATTGTAACTGAATGTTTATTTACTATAGCTATTTGTAGTGGTTTAAGAAGGGGAGAGTTAGTTGGCTTACATTTAAATGATATTAACTTTGTAAGTAATACAATATCAGTTAATAGAACTGTAATATGGGATGAGAGAATTTCAGCATCAATAGAAAAGGAAACTAAAACAAAGGGTAGTGTTAGAGTTGTGCCTGTACCTCTATTTTGTATGGAAGTTATAAAAGAATATTTGAAATTAAGGGAAAGGATGGTTATAAGATTTAAGAAAACATTTAAAAACTATAAGGAAATAAATAATTTGTTTTTAAATAAATACGGTAAGATCATGGGTTCAGATACTGCTTCTGGGAAATGGGGCGATTTTAGAAGGAGATATCCTAATCTAAAAAAAGTATCATTACATGGATTAAGACTTAGTTATTGTTCTATGCAAATGAATGAAAATTCTAGCCTTTCACCTGCAGATGTACAAAAATTAATGGGACATTCTCAATTATCAACTACCTATATATATACACATTCAAATGAAGATAAGAATGATGCTGCTATTTCTGTTTTTGATAAATACTATAATAGCAACCACGAAAAGAACATTAATTTTAATGAAATGTTATCATTATATACAAATCATTTATTTGTTCCGAAGAGTAAATATATGGAATTAATAAACTTTTGTATTCCAGAAGATATTTCTATTATTGAAAAATTAAAAAGGATACATGAATATATCAATAATAAATATGATTTCTTTAGTAAAATAAATATTGATATAGTTAATGTTTCAAATATATTTGATTGGCTAGAAGAACAAAAGAATATATATGAAAATGAATTTATAATAACTAATTTATCTTAAAATATGATATAATATTTATAGTTATATAACACTAATGGATAGAAAAAAGTGTCGCGAAAATGTCGCGAAAATTTAAAAAAATGATATAAATATTTTAAAAAATTAATGATTTTTTAAAAATACACTTTAAAAAAATGTTCATATAACGTTGATTTTATAATGGATTTAAAATTTTCTGATTAATTTTGAACTATTGGCAAAGATTCTCCTAAAGACTAATTACGGGTTCGATTCCCGTCCTGGACACCAGATAAAAATAACTATGTGTATTATTGCACATAGTTTTTTTTATAATTCTTAATATGAAAAAAATCTATAGTTTTAAGATACAATATATAAAGATTTTTAGATAGTTTAAATAATAATATATATTCTAGTAATAAATCTATTCTTACTTTACATATTTTTAAATTGTTGTATATATCATTAAAAGTATTATTATTCTTTAAATCATTATTTTCTTTAATAAATAAATCTTTATTATAATAATACAATTTTCCAAAGTAAGGAATAATCATTTTAAAACATAAATTATTAATATCATATTTTTTAAATGAACTATGTTTTAATTCATTATATAAATCTATGATATTATAAATATTTCTATAATAATATATAGAAGATTTGGATGAATTATGAGAGTAATTATAATGATAAATAATAGTACTACTGAAATAAATATTATTAATACTATTTAATAATTCTAAGTAAAAATATAAATCTTGATGAATAAATAATTTTTTATGGAATGTAATATTATTGAGTAATTCTTTTTTTATAATTAATAACCAAATATAGGAACTGATTTTTTGTTCAATAATAGAAGGAATTAAATAATTATTTATATCATCTTTATTATATAAATAATCTTGTTTATATTTAGAAATAGAATCATATGTTTTAATACTTGAATGATAAAATGCTCTTATTACATCACACTTCTTATCTTTTACTAAAGAAACCATTACTTCAACAGCATTTAATTCAAGATAGTCATCACTATCAACAAACATGACATATTCACCAGTACTATTTTTAATTCCTAAATTACGAGCGTAAGAAACACCTTGCCTTTTTTCTTTTAAAAGAATGATTCTATTGTCATTATCTTTATATTTTTTAATAATATTCCAAGAATTATCTTTAGAATTATTATCTATTATTAAAATTTCAATGTTATGATATGTCTGATTAATTATAGAATTTAAACATTGTTCAATACTACTTTCTGAATTAAATATAGGAATTATAATAGATACTTTCATAGAATCCCTCCATATTTATTATAATATAGATTTGACTATTTATTAATGTTATATAATAATT
>CAMOQR010000009.1 GCA_946623125.1 uncultured Caryophanales bacterium
ATGGTTCCTCATCAATAAATTCAGTCTTTAATTCGTAATCAACATCACGATAAGCCTTGCTTCCAGTACCTGCTGGAATTAATTTACCGATAATAACATTTTCTTTAAGTCCAGATAACGTATCAACTTTTCCTTTTATAGCAGCATCCGTTAAGATACGCGTTGTCTCTTGGAATGATGCAGCAGATAAGAAAGAATCTGTCTCAAGTGCTGCCTTAGTAATACCAAGTAAGATTGGTTTTCCAAGAGCAGGAGTCTTACCATTAATAATAGCCTCTTTATTTCCATCAGTAAATTCACGGAAATTAACTAAACTACCAGGTAAGAATTTCGTTTGACCACCATCAACAATACGAATCTTACTAATCATTCTACGTGCAATAATCTCAATATGTTTATCAGAAATATCAACACCTTGAGAACGATAAGTATATTGAACTTCTTTCAAGATATACTCTTGAGTAGTAATAGGATCTGTAACAGCAAGTAACTCTTTAGGACTAATAGCACCTTCTGTTAACTTATCACCACAATGAACTTCGTCACCTTTTTCTACACAAAGTTTAGAACCATAGTTTGTAACATGTTCCTTAGTTTCTAATTTATTAGTAATACTAATCTTATATTTTCCATGATCTTCCTTAATTTTTGTAATCTTACCATCAATTTCAGCAATTGTAGCCTTAGCCTTAGGATTACGAGCCTCAAATAACTCTTGAACACGAGGAAGACCTTGAGTGATATCAGCATCACCACCATGAGCAACACCACCAGAGTGGAATGTACGCATTGTAAGCTGAGTACCAGGTTCACCAATGGATTGTGCAGCCATAACACCAACAGCCTCACCTACTTCAACTAAATTACCAGTTGCTAGGTTACGACCATAACATTTTTGGCAAACACCATCTGCAGTATTACAAGTTAAAATAGTACGAATTTCTACTTCTTTAATTCCTGCATCAATAATCTTATCAGCAAGAGATTCTGTAATCATTTGAAGTTTATCAACAATTAATTCTTTTGTTTCTGGATGAACAATCTTTTTATTAGCAAATCTACCAACAATACGATCTCTTAATGATTCAATAACAGAACCAGTTTTTTCATTAATAAAGTCACGAACTACAACACCTTGATCAGTACCACAATCAGCCTCACGAACAATCATATCTTGTGAAACATCAACTAAACGACGAGTTAAGTAACCAGAATCGGCTGTCTTTAAAGCAGTATCAGCAGAACCTTTACGAGCACCATGTGTTGATAAGAAGAATTCTGCAACAGATAATCCTTGAATAAAGTTAGAAAGAATTGGTATTTCAACTGGAGTACCATCTGGCTTAGCCATAATACCACGCATACCAGCAACCTGAGTAAAGTTAGAAATATTACCACGAGCCTTTGAATTCATCATGATAAAGATAGGATTATCAATATCAGTTTGAGAAATACCTTCAAGCTCTTCTTTAACTTTATCAGTTGCATTATTCCATGTATCAATAACTTTATTAAATCTTTCTTCTTCCGTAATTAAACCACGTTTATACTGTTTATTAATTTTATCAACAATCTTTTGAGCCTCAGCAACAATTTGTGGTTTTGTCTTAGAAATTTCAACATCAGCCATACTAACAGTAATACCTGAAATAGTTGAATATTTAAATCCTAAATCCTTTAAATTATCAAGCATAGTAGAAGTCTCAGTAGTTTTATAACGCTTAAATACTTGAGCAATAATTTTCTCTAAAGTACCTTTTGCAAAAGGCTTAACCAAAGGCATTTCTTTTATAGCCTCTGGAATATTAGTTCCCATTTCTAAGAAATACTTATTTGGAGTAATATTAGAAATATTTTCTTCCGTTGGCTCATTAACAAATGCAAATGTATCAGGTAAAATCTCATTAAATTTAATCTTACCTACAGTAGTTACTAAGTATTTACCCTTTTGTTGTTCTGTAAACAATTTATATTTAAAAGAATCAACAGGGATTGCAATACGAGTATGAAGAGTGATTTCACGTCTTTCATAAGCCATTAAAGCCTCATTAGAATTCTTAAATACTCTTCCTTCTCCTTCTTCTCCAGCCTTCTCCATAGTAATGTAATAATTACCTAAAACCATATCCTGAGAAGGCGTAACAATTGGATCTCCTGATTTTGGATGTAGAATATTGTTAGAACCTAACATTAACAATCTAGCCTCTGCTTGAGCCTCTTCTGATAGAGGAACGTGAACAGCCATCTGGTCACCATCGAAATCTGCATTAAATGCAGGACATACTAATGGGTGAAGACGAATAGCCTTTCCTCCAACTAAGATAGGTTCAAATGCTTGAATACCTAATCTATGTAATGTAGGAGCACGGTTTAACATAACAGGATGTTCTTTAATAACTTCTTCAACAATATCCCAAACAACAGGATCTTGATTATCAATTAATCTTTTAGCAGCCTTAATATTATGAGCAATATCTTTACTAACTAAACCATGAATAACATGTGGTTTAAATAATTCCAAAGCCATTTCTTTAGGAATACCACATTGATACATCTTAAGAGATGGACCAACAACAATAACAGAACGTCCAGAATAATCAACACGTTTACCTAATAAGTTTTGACGGAAACGTCCTTGTTTACCTTTTAACATAGAAGAAATAGATTTTAATGGTCTGTTACCAGCACCAGTAACACTTCTTCCACGACGTCCATTATCAAATAAGGCATCTACAGCCTCTTGAAGCATACGTTTCTCATTTTGAATAATGATACCAGGAGCACCTAAATCAATTAATTTTTTTAAACGATTATTACGATTAATAACACGTCTATATAAATCATTTAAATCAGAAGTAGCAAAACGACCACCATCTAATTGAATCATTGGACGTAACTCTGGAGGAATAACAGGAATACAATCCATAATCATCCATTCAGGCTTATTACCAGATTGATAAAAAGCATCTAATACATCCAAACGTTTAAGTAAACGAGTTCTCTTTTGTCCTTGAGCACCTTCAAGTTCTTTTTGAATCTCGTCGATTTCTTTCTTTAAATCAACTTTCTTTAAAAGTTCCTTGATGGCCTCAGCACCCATTCCTACTTTAAATCCAGTACCATACTTTTCATAGTATGCACGATATTCTTTTTCAGATAAAGTTTGTTTATTTTCAAGTGGGGCATTTCCCTTATCAATAACAACATAACTTACAAAGTATAAAACTTCTTCCAAATCTCTTGGACTCATATCAAGTACTAATCCCATACGAGAAGGAACACCTTTAAAGAACCAAATATGAGAAACTGGTGTTGCAAGTTCAATGTGACCCATTCTCTCACGTCTAACTTTAGAACGAGTTACCTCTACACCACAACGATCACAAATAATGTTTTTATAACGTACTCTTTTATATTTACCACAAGCACATTCAAAATCTTTTGTAGGTCCAAAAATCTTTTCACAAAACAAACCATCACGTTCAGGTCTCAAAGTACGGTAATTAATAGTTTCAGGTTTTTTAACCTCACCATAAGACCATTCACGGATTTTATCAGGAGAAGCGATACCAATTTTTAAAGCCTCAAATTTATTAACATCTATCATTAAATATCAGCTCCTTCCTCATCAAAATCTTCTTCGATTTCATCATCACTAGGTTCATAATCATCATCATCAAAATCATCATCTTCATCATCAAAATCACTTAATTCAGAATCAATGTCCTCTGAAGAATCCATAGGTTCTGGAAGAATTTCCTTTGCAGGACTTTCAACTTCTTCTAAATTGAAATTCAAATCTTCTTTATCCTCAGCCTCTTCAATTTCTTTTAATTGTAATGTTTCCCCATCATCATCAATAATAGAAACATCTAATCCCAATGCTTGGAATTCCTTCATCAATACTCTAAATGATTCTGGAACGCCAGCCTGATTAATTTCTTGACCTTTAATAATAGATTCATATACCTTAACACGTCCAATAACATCATCAGACTTAACTGTTAAGATTTCTTGTAATGTATGAGCAGCACCATAAGCATAAAGTGCCCAAACTTCCATTTCTCCAAATCTCTGTCCACCAAATTGTGCCTTACCACCAAGTGGTTGTTGAGTAACTAATGAATAAGGACCAGTAGCACGAGCATGTAATTTATCATCAACCATGTGATGAAGTTTAATCATATACATAACTCCAACTGCAATACGATGATCAAATGGCTCACCAGTACGTCCATCATATAGAACAGTTTTTCCATCTTCATCCATTCCAGCCTCTTTCATCATAGCTTGAATATCATCAATATGAGCACCATCAAATACTGGTGTAGCAACATGAACTCCTAATTTCTTACAAGCCATACCCATATGGATTTCAAGGATTTGTCCGAAGTTCATACGAGAAGGAACACCTTGTGGATTTAACATAATATCAACTGGAGTACCATCTGGTAAATATGGCATATCTTCTTGTGGAAGAATAAGTGAAATAACACCTTTATTACCATGACGTCCAGACATCTTATCTCCAACTTGAATCTTACGTTTTTGAATAATATAAACACGAATTACTTTAGAAACACCTGCAGGTAATTCATCATTATCTTTTCTTGAATAAATCTTAATATCATGAACAATTCCATCTCCACCATGTGGAACACGTAAAGAAGTATCTCTTACCTCACGAGTTTTTTCACCAAAAATAGCATGTAACAATTTTTCTTCAGAAGTAAGTTCAGCCATACCTTTTGGAGTAACTTTACCAACTAAGATATCTCCTTCTTTAACTTCAGTACCAATTGTAACAATACCATTTTCATCAAGATTTCTTCTTGCTTCTTCACTAACATTAGGAATATCCCTTGTAATCTCTTCAGGACCTAATTTGGTTTCACGACATTGCATTTCATAATCCTCTAAGTGTAGAGAAGTATATTTATCATCTTTAACTAAGTTTTCATTTAAAATAACAGCATCCTCATAGTTATAACCATTAAATGTCATGAAGGCAACTGTCATATTCTTACCTAAAGCAAGTTCACCTTTATCAGTAGAATTTCCATCAGCAAGAATAGTCTTATCAGCCTTAACTTTATCTCCAACATGAACAATAGGTCTTTGATGAGAACAAATACTAGAGTTCGCAAGTTCAAAATTAGCAAGTTGATAAGTATCTTTACCTTCTTTTGTTTTAACTTCAATTTTCTTAGCATCTACATACTCAACAACACCATCATGTTTTGCAATAACTTCAACACCTGAGTCTTTTGCAGCAATAAATTCAACACCAGTTCCAACATAAGGAGCCTCAGTTTTGATAAGTGGCATAGCCTGACGTTGCATGTTTGCACCCATCAAAGCACGAGTGGCATCATCATGTTCCAAGAATGGAATACAACTAGTAGTTACTGATACTACTTGTTGAGGACTAACATCAATAAAATCAACATCCTCTGGTTTTGCTAAAATATTTTCACCACGTAAACGAGCATTTACTTGTTCATCAATAATTCTATTTGATTCATCTGTATTAACAGTAGATTGCGAAATAATATAATCAAGTTCATCATCAGCAGTTAAATAAACAACTTCATCTGTAATCTGACAATCAACAACTTTACGATATGGAGTCATAATAAATCCATATTCATCAATTTTTGCATAAGAAGCAAGTGATGTTATCAAACCAATGTTAGGTCCTTCTGGAGACTCAATTGGACAAATTCTTCCATAGTGAGAAGTATTAACATCACGTACTTCAACTCCTGCTCTATCACGAGATAATCCACCAGGTCCTAATGCTGATAAACGACGTTTATTAGTAAGTTCTGCAATAGGATTTGTTTGATCCATGAATTGAGAAAGTTGAGAGGAACCAAAAAACTCTTTCATAGCAGCAGTAACTGGTCTAATATTAATTAAAGTTTTTGGAGTAACTTCTTCCATCTCTTGAGTTGTCATTCTCTCACGAATAACTCTTTCCATACGAGATACACCAATACGGAATTGATTTTGTAATAATTCTCCTACTTGACGAATACGTCTATTTCCTAAATGGTCAATTTCATCATAATTACCAACACCATGTAATAAATTTAAATAATAAGATACAGATGCATAAACATCAGAAATAGTAAGTCTTTTAATATCAATAGATTGATCATTACCAATAACAAGAAGTTTTTTCTTTTTATCATTAGGATCTAAAATCTTAACAACTTGGATTTTATTAAAGGAATCTAACTCTTCATTTACTTTAGCATCAACAATTCCATATCCATTTTTCAAAGCCTCATTTAATTGTGCAATATTAGCCTTAGTAATAACAGTACCTTTTTCAAATAATACTTCATCACCAATTTTAATATCCTCTGCTAATGTTTGATTAAGCAAACGATCGCTTACATTTAATTTACGATTAAATTTATAACGTCCAACCTTAGATAAATCATAACGGAATTCATCAAAGAATCTTGTAATAATTTGGTTCTTTGATGAATCTAATGTAGCAGGTTCACCTGGTCTTAATTTTTCATAAATTTCAATTAAAGCCTCATCAGTATTTTTAGTAGAATCTTTAGCAATAGTATTCTTTAAATATTCATCATCACCAAACATTTTTAGAATTTCATCATCGCTAGATAAACCAAATGCTCTCAATAATGTAGTAATAGGAACTTTTCTAGTTCTATCAATACGAACATATAAAACATCTCTAGCATCTGTTTCAAACTCTAACCAAGTACCACGATTTGGAATAATTTGAGAAGTAATTAATTCACGTCCATTTTTATCAACTTCGTGATTAAAATAAACACTTGGAGAACGTACTAATTGAGAAACAATAACACGTTCAGCACCATTAATTACGAAAGTTCCAGAATCGGTCATCATAGGCATATCGCCCATAAAAATTTCTTGTTCTTTTACTTCTCCAGTTTCACGATTAAATAATCGAACTTCTACTCTTAATGGTGCAGCATAAGTAGATTCACGATCTTTACTTTCTTTAATAGAATATTTAGGTTCATCAAAATGATAATCACCAAATTCTAATGATAAAGTTCCAGAAAAATTCTCAACTGGAAATAAATCATCAAAAACTTCCTTAATACCATTATCAATAAACCAACGGTAAGATTTCTTTTGAATTTCAAGTAAATCTTTCAATTCATAAGTATTACGGATTCGAGAAAAATTTCTTCTTTCTCTATAGTCACCACTTTTAACAATCTTATATGACACTTTTTCACCCCACAATTGATTATTTTGATGCATTTAAATGCAAATAAAAAGAATTAGGATACACATTCAAGAATATAAAACCCTTTCTTTCTTTCAAGTATATGAACAGTATATACTTTTTCTAAATCTACAATAAGTGATTTAGCACCTTGCTCCTTACGAATTACAAGAAATAGCCTACCATCTTTTTCTAAATAATTCTTAGCATTCATCACAATATCGTAAACCACTTTTTTACCAGCCCTAATTGGAGGATTGGTAACAATACATGTGTATTTAGAATCAATATTCTGATAAGTATAACTCTCAAAGGCTTTAATATTAGAAGCACAATGATTTTCTTTGATATTAATTTCAGAAAGATGAAGTGCTCTCAAATTAACATCAACCATATCTACTGATGCAGAAGTTAACTTATGAATGATGATACCAAAAACACCATAACCACAACCCATATCAAGAACTTTGCCTCCAACTTCTTCAAGCGGGATTGTTTCAAGAAGAAGTCTACTGCCAAAGTCCAAACCGTCCTTAGAAAAAACTCCATTATCAGTAAAAAAAATAAATTTTTTACCTAAAATAAAACATTCTTTTTTTACCATTTTACTTGGTAAATTTTGATTATCAAAATATTGCCCCATTTTATCACCTAAATAGAAAAAAAAGAAGAAGAAAACTTCGTAATTACTACTAAATTTCCTTCCTTTCGAAACATATAATACAACACAAGAATTGAAAAGTCAACAAAAAAATTAAATAATTTATGATTTATAAACAAAAAAAATGTAGTGACGATGATTTCAACTACACCTAAAAATATATTATTAGTAATCAAGAGCAAATTACCATTCGATACGTTTTCTGACTAAAACAAAACATATTTTTTTCTCATATAACAATCTGATAAAAAGTTATACTTGTTTGGTTTGATAGAAAGGCTAAATTCACTTAATCATCATTGCCAGCCGTTCGTCCTATGAAGTTTTCCTTCTTCAAAAATGTAATTTTACTAATAGTATGGTAATTCAAAGATCACACCATTAATATTTATTACAACTGTTAGGTAAATAATAAACAATTAATAAATCTTATCTCTATTAGCAATTTAATAATATCAATATATAAAAAAAATGTCAATATTTTTTTGAAAAATAATAAAAAAAAGTATGCACATTCATGCATACCGAGTTTTTTCATCCATTATCGAAGATTATCAGTAATCAATAATAGACGTTTACCATAAGAGTTGTCTTTCTCTCAAAAATTACACATAACCCAACCAGACGAACTATTTAAAGCTCTTCAAAATTTTTTTCTATTGGAACTTTAATACATTATTTCTAAAAACTTTTCTTTTACAAGTATTATCTACTATATAAAATTAAATTTCTAAAAATAACTATATCTTAGTATTAGGTTATAATACAATTATATATGATATTTAAAAAAAGTCAACTAAATTTTTATTTTTTTCTGAATTTTAGAAATACTATCCATTAAATTATAATCTGTATTTAACTGTTGAGAGATAGTCTTAATAAAATCACATGCATTAGCACCATTCCAATAAGGTTTTCCATTTCCCGATTGTAATTCATTGATAGAAGAACTTAATGAAGCCAAAGCATCATGAATCTTATCAACATTTTTTTCAAAATTATACACAAGTTTCTCTTTTTGTTTTATTGACATATTAGCCATGATAAACTTTCCTCCTAATCATTTTTTGATAATAATTTTTTTTCCAAATAAGTAATACGATCATCTAAACTTTTAATAAGTGCAGACTTAACATCATCATTATAATGAAATAAAAAATCATCGAGTAATTTAGAAGCCTCATCACTTTGAATAGCACACTTCATTGAGCTTTGTAAAGCAAGCTGAACTGAATCACCAGCCAAAAAGTTTTTATATGACATTTTCGTTAACAATACAGATAATTCTTTATAAGAATCTGAAAGAATTTTTAATTGTTTTTCAATATTTTTCTTAATTGGATCCGCACTTTTTGAATCTAAATATAATGACTTACGATTCATATTAGAATTTATACAAATCTTTGATTTTTCATTTTTATCCACAAAACAACCTCCTTATTCTATAGAAAATTATAACATAAAATAAAAAGAAGAAAAAGACAAAAAAAAAGCAATACAAATTGTATTACTTTTTTATAAAACTATTTAACTTCTACAGTAGCTCCAGCCTCTTCTAATTTAGCCTTGATTTCTTCAGCCTCTGCAACAGGAATATTTTCTTTTACAACTCCGTTAGCATCAACGATATCTTTAGCCTCTTTTAGACCTAAACCAGTAATTTCTTTAACAACCTTGATTACTCCAACTTTTCCAGCTCCTGGATCAGAAATTGATACAGTAACTGTACTTGGTGTAGCATCTTCTGCAGCAGCACCAGCAGCAGGTGCAGCAACTGCAACTGCAGATGGATCTACTCCAAACTCCTCTTTCATAGCATCTACTAATTCTTTAATTTCTAATAAATTCATTTCTTTTAAACTACTGATAAAATCTTCTTTTGTTAATTTAGCCATTTTTTTCTCCTCCTATTATAAATATTTTATTATTAATTTTCTTCTTTTTGTTGACTATATAAGTCTAAGCAAATAGATAAGTCTCTTACAAGTCCTATCATACCACCAGCAAGCATAGTAAGTAATTGATCTCTTGAAGGTAAAGTTGCATATTCAGCCAATCTAGCCTGATCTGCTTTCTCTCCATCAACAATCCCTACTTTTAAAACTAATGCTGGGTGATCCTTAGCAAACTCTGATAAAACCTTAATTGGAGCGATTTGATCATCTCCATAAGCAAGAGCACTAGGTCCAGTTAAACCTTCAGAAAGGTCAATTCCTAAATCATTAAATGCTCTAGTCATTAAAGTGTTTTTATAAACTTTATAATCTGAATTTGATTCTTTTAATTTAGAACGTAACTCTTTTGATTCACTATCAGTAATACCACGATAATCGAATAATACCATAGTTGTCGCATTTTGTGCACGCTCTTTAATCTCATCAATAACACCTTGTTTTTGACTTAAGATTTTTTCACTTGCCATAATACACCTCCTTCATTATATTGAGGGATGCCATAAAAAAGTTCTTTAGACAAACCAAAGAACTTTTTATATTACTTATGAAAAGTCCTCGGTAGGATTTATTTGAATACCTACTGTCTATGGCACCTACAAATTGTCTTTATTATATACTATAAAATCCTACTTGTCAAAAGAATTTTCAATTTTGATACCAGGACCCATAGTAGATGAAATAGAAATATTTTTTACATAATCACCTTTAACAGTTGCTGGTTTAATTCTTAATATTTGTGCAACAAATGCATCTAAATTAGCAAGTAAATCTTCTTCACTAAATGATGCTTTTCCAATAACACCATGAATGTTACCAAAACTGTCAGTTCTATATTCAACACGTCCAGCCTTAACTTCTTCTACTGCCTTTGCAATATCCATAGTAACAGTACCTGTTTTTGGATTTGGCATTAAACCTTTAGGTCCTAAAACTCTACCAAGTTTACCTAAAAGTGGCATCATATCTGGAGTAGCAATCATTGTATCAAAATCGAACCAATTTTCTTTTTCGATTTTTTCTAACATATCAGTATCTCCAACATAATCAGCACCTGCATCACGGCCTTCTTGTGCTTTTGGTCCTCTAGCAATAACTAATACTTTCTTAGTCTTACCAGTTCCTTTTGGAAGTACAATAGCACCTCTTAATTGCTGATCTGCTTTTTTAGTATCAAGATTTAATCTCATAGCAATTTCGATAGAACCATCAAAAGAACTAATAGAAGTTTCTTTAACTAATTTAACAGCCTCTTCTTTTGAATAGAAACGACTCTTATCTACTTTAGATAAAGCATCAACATATTTCTTACTTCTTTTTCTCATTTTATTTCCTCCTTATGTGGTTAAAGCGGATTTTTCCTACCACTAGGTATTTCCTATATGGTTATTTTGGAATTACTCTCCGTCAATAGCAATTCCCATATTCTTAGCAGTACCTGCAACAATTTTCATAGCTGCTTCAACATCATATGCATTTAAATCAGGTAATTTAATCTCAGCAATCTCTCTTAAAGTGTCTTTAGAAATAGTAGCAACAGTTTCTGAAGAACCTTTAGCAGATCCTTTTTGTACTTTTGCATACTTCTTTAATAAGAAAGCTGTTGGTGGAGTTTTGATAACAAAATCAAAACTTCTATCCTCATAAATTGAAATTTCTACTGGAAGAACATCTCCCATTTTATCTCTAGTTGCCTCATTATACTTTGTACAGAAATCTTGTAAATTGATTCCTGCAGGTCCTAATACAGTTCCAACTGGTGGAGCTGGAGTAGCTTTTCCTGCAGCAATTTGTAATTTAATTTTCTTTACTGCTTCTTTTGCCACGAAAAACACCTCCTCTTATTTGTTTTCGCGAGTGGTCCAAATAGCTTGATTACCGCTTTTACAATGCAAACCATGCTTCCCACTAAATCTATACTAATAAATTAATATAGCCCCTAAATAATAACATAAAACATTTAATATTGCAAGATATTTTATGCATTTTCTATTTGGCTAAGTTCAACTTCAACAGAAGTTTCTTGTCCAAACAAATCAACTAGTAACATTACCTTTTGATTTGGTAGATCAACAGAATCAACTTTACCAAACATTCCATTAAATGGTCCAGCAATAATCTTAACTTTAGAACCAACAGATAATTCAGTATCAACATCCATTCTACTAATTCCCATATTACCAAGAATCTTATCTACTTCATATGGTTGTAAAGGTGTTGGTTTTGCTCCCTTACCACTAGAACCAATAAATCCTGTAACACCAGGGGTATTACGTACAACATACCATGCCTCATCAGTCATTACCATTTCAACAAGTATATATCCAGGAAACATTTTTTTCACTTTTTCCTTAGTAACACCATCTTTAACTTCAACAACTTTTTCTTCAGGAATAACGATTCTATGAATAAAATCCTGCATATCCATAGATTCAGCTCTCATCTCTAATTTTTCTTTAACTTTATTCTCATGACCAGAATATGTATTTACAACATACCATTGTTTATCCATAATATAACAACCTCCTAAGCAAATAAAGAACGAATAAAAGCAAATAATATATCTATTGCATAAAAGAACACAGAACAAAAGATAATAAATATAATACTAGAGATAGAATATTTTATCATATCATTTTTACTTGTCCAATGTACCTTATGAAATTCACTCTTTACGCCATTACAAAAAATACGAAATCTAACAAAAAGACTCTTTTTCTCTTCTTTAGAAGAATCCTGCTTTTTAGATACCTTTTTATCATTCTTACTTTCTACTTTTTTTTCAGTTTTTTCAGTTTTTTTAATTTTAGAAGTATTATATTTATCTTCTACAACTTTTTTACGAACTTCAGCCATTTCTTCACCTATTCCCTATATTTTTTTTCAAAATAAAAACACTTCCAAGTGCTTACATCAATAAAATAACATAAACACCTAAAAATGTCAACAAATTTCAATGATTAATCCCTGCTAACCACCCTAAGAAACCAACAAACAAAAAACTAATAATCAATAAAAACGGCAATAAAATATGATATACAAAGGCAGAATCCTTTAAACCATTTATTTTACGATATATACTATCATTTATCTTGTCATTAGATAAAGAGGATATCTCAGGATGAAAAGCAATCGTATTATTAGAAGAATTAGAATCTGCTACCTGTTGTTCAAGGGCTTCATAATCACGTTTCATTTTCTCAACAGCATACTCTGAAAAATAAACAGATGCTCCTCTTTGAACAACCCCACGATAATAAGGAACATCTCCTTCAGGCAAGAAACGAGCAATATCATCAAAATTTTCTTTTAAAAAAGAAGGCGTCAAACTTTTTAAAGTATTTGTATAAATTCCAATTTGTATAAAAGCAGAATGAAAAATATCTTCTCGTATCATATCCTTTTGAGTAGAATTATCATATGGAAGCTCCATTAATTCATCAAATTGTATATGATCTGGCATATTATTTAGTACTTTTATTTTAGAAGGATGAAAAACCTCAATACAATAATGATGATCATGAATATATTTCAAAGCAATATCCATATTTAAAAATAACTCTCTCATTTCTTCTTCATCAGGATGTTGTTGAATATATTCTAATAATGTACAACACTCAATTTCATGTTCATGAAATATCTTACCATTCATATTATCATCCCTATCCTAATCTAATTGTAAAACAAAAAAAGAAAAAAAACAAATTAAAAACAACTTTATAAAGAAGTTCTTAATTTGTTTTGAATAGAAAACAATAGATTATGATATATTTTTTGAGACTTACGAGGTGAAATTCCTAATAAAATTTGAATTTCATGATAAGTAAAATGATTCCAACGTAATTCAAATACACATATAGATTCAAATGGATTAGAATAAACAATATCCCATATCATATGAATCAACTCATTATTAAACAAAGAATCTTCAAGAGAGTAATCATCAGCCAAAAAAACAGAATCAATAGGAATTAAATAATCTTGATTAATATTCTTTTTATCACATGATATTTTTTTACAAAAACTTATAAAACATCTATGAAGACATAACACAAGAAAAGTATAAAACAAAGCATCTTTATTCTCATTATAATGTAAAACAGCACTTTGAAAGGCTAAATACCCTTCTTGAATAAAATCATCCAAATCATATCCATAAGAACTATAGTTCTGATAATAATTCATAGCAATCTTCTTTATAATAGGAATATACTTTTGAAATAAAACATCATATGAATCATCATCTTTTTCTCGAACCATATAAATAAGCTCATAATCATTATATTGTTTGTAATTCATGAAAACCTACTTTCTATTCCGAATTACCTCATAAATCATAATTCCAGTAGCAACACTAGCATTTAAACTATTTGTTTTTCCATACATTGGAATTTTTGCTAAATAATCACACTTTTTAGATACTAAATTTGTAATTCCTTTCCCTTCATTCCCAATGATAATTGCAATTTTACCAGAATAGTCAATTTCACGATAATCAACACTATCATGAAGAGCTGTACCAACAACCCAAAACCCATTCTTCTTTAATTGCTCTATACATTGAACAATGTTAGAAACTTTAATAATCTTAACATTATCTAGTGTACCAACACTTGTTTTCATAACAGTAGAATTAATCATAACTTGTCGATCTTGTGGAATAATAATAGATTGAATACCTGCAGCCTCACAAGTACGAATAATAGCACCAAAATTATGTGGATCTTCAATATGATCTAATATAACAACAAGCTCCTCACCTGTTCTAAAAAAAGAATTTAAATCATAGTACGAATAATCCGGAATAGATAGAATTATACCTTGATGAACGCCAGAAGCCAAATCATCCATTTTCTTTTTTGACTCAAATTCAACTTTGATTTTAGCATTTTCAAGCATAGAAATTATCTCTTCATCATGAAATCCTTCCTGTAAAATAGCTTTATAAACTTTTTTCTGATTTTTTAACAAATCCAATGAAACATTCCTACCGTATACTAACATATTATTCACTAAAGATGAAATTCATAATTTCATCTATCCTTTCTTTACGATTTATAAAATCAAGATATCCAATTAATGCTTCTAATGCAGTAGCATACTTATAAGTTATAATATCACAATTTTTTGGATGAGAAGAACTTTTATAATTTCTAGCCCGTTTAATAACTTGAATCTCTTCATCATCGAAAAAATCTATATCTAACATCTTAGTTAAAAAATAAGCCTGTCTCTTAGCACTTACATATTGAATAGCCTCTTTTTGTAATTGATTAACATTTCCTATCCCCTTAGAAACTAAAAAATGTCTAATATAATTTTCATAAACAGTATCTCCCAAATAGGCTAAAACCAAAATATTGATTTCCATTACATTCATAATACCCCTCCAATAACGCAAATATTATATCACACAAAAAAAGATTAGAAAACTAATCTTTTATAAATTCATAGGTTGTTCCTTCACGAGTATCAATAAGTTTAATACCACGTTCTAATAATTCATCACGAATTTTATCAGCAAGAAGAAAATCCTTATTCTTTTTAGCATCACTTCTCTCTTGAATCTTTTCAAGAATTTCACTATCTAAAGAATTATCATCAGTACTATTAATAGAAAGTAAATCTAGAGAAAATATTTGATCAAAATCTTCTACAAGTTTCTTCTTAGTATTATCATTTAAATGATTATCCTTTAAAACCTCATATAAAACAGACAAAGCATTAGAAGTATTTAAATCATTCTCCATTGCATCACGAAATTTCATAACGTAAGAATGAAACAACTCTTCATCAATATCTCCATCATCTTTTAAACTAGAGATACGTTTTTTTAATTTATTCAATGTCTTCTGTGCTTGTTCCAAGTTCTCATAGTTAAATAATAACTGTTTACGATAATGAGAATTTAAACACATAAAACGAAATGCCAAAGGATCATATCCTTTTTGAACTAAAGAAGAAACCGTTAAAATATCTCCTTTTGATTTACTCATTTTTCCAGAGTCATCTAATAAATGCTCATTATGGAACCAATAATTACACCATTTATGTCCTAAATAAGCCTCACTTTGAGCAATCTCATTCGTATGATGTGGAAATATATTATCCACACCACCACCATGAATATCTAAGTGTTCTCCAAGATATTTGATAGAAATACCAGAACACTCTATATGCCATCCAGGATAACCTTTTCCCCATGGTGAGTCCCATAATAATTCATGATTTTCAAATTTACTTGTAGTAAACCATAAAACAAAATCAGCCTGATTTCTTTTATTAGAATCATCCTCAACACTTTCTCTAGCCCCTACAACCAAATTACTATCCTGATTTGTTAAACAATAATAATTATCTAATTTAGAAATATCAAAATAAATATTTCCTCCAGATTCATAAGCATAACCATCTTTTAACAATTTTTCGATAATAGTAATATATTGTTCAATATTTTCAGTAGCAGGAGAAACAATTTCGGGAATCTTACAATTAACCTTCAAAAAATCTTCAAAAAATGCATCGGTATAAAACTTTGCAATTTCCATAGCAGATTTATGTTCTCTCTTTTTAGCAACCTCCATCTTATCTTCTCCTGAATCACTATCACTTGTTAAATGACCAACATCTGTAATATTCATTGCACGACAAACATCATATCCTAAATATCTTAAAGTCTTATCTAAGATATCATGACCAATATAATTACGAATATTACCAATATGAGCATAATGATAAACAGTAGGTCCGCAAGTATAAAGTCTTACCTTATTTCCTTCATAAGGTACAAAATCTTCTACTTTTTTTGTCAAAGTATTATATAATTTCATAAACACATCACCTGAAAATATTATATCAAAAATAAAAATAAATGCTACTACAAAAAGAAAAGAAGCCTTAAAAGCTTCTTAAAATACTAAATTAATGATAATATTATGAAAATAATTAATAAAATAACAAATAATTCTAATAATAGTTTCCAAATATTTTTCAACCATTTACTATATGATACTCCTAAATAAGAAAGAGCAGTCATTAAGATGAAACTAGTTGGAGCAAATAATGTAGTAAATCCATACATAGTTTGAGCAATAATACCAACATTAGCATAATTATCTGCATTAGTAACTACAGAAGTATAATATGGTAATACTGCTTGGAATACATAAGTAGGATCAACATTGAATAAAGAAGATAAAATCATAACAATCATAGTTGTAATAATATTAAATCCTTTACTAATTCCTAAAATAGCCTTATATAATGACATTTGGAATGGATGATAAGTAACAACTACCAAAACAGTATAAACTAAAATAGAAATTACTGCTGGAGCAAGAGCCTTTTTAGCACCTTGAATAAATCCATCAAATAACTCATCAATTTTAATTTTATAAATAATAGATAAAATTAAAATAACAAGTGCCATTGGTAAGAACATATCAATAATTGACCAATTACCAAATGAATTAACAGATCCATATACTTTAGCAAAAATTGGGAATCCAAATAATTCAAATTCAGTAACAGATTTAGTAATATCATCAAATAAAGTTACACCAAATCCTCCTTCTCCCCAATTAATGAATGCCATTACAAATAGTATAAACATTAATGAGAAAAGAACAACAAATGGCCATATCTTATGAGTTATTTCAACTCTAGAAGGAACCAAATAAGAATCTTTTTCAGAATCGTTTACTACACTTTCTTTAACAACAATAATATCTTCATCTCTCAAAGCCGCTTTATTTACATTTTTATGAGACTTATTAGATTTTGTTGATTTTGTATTCTTAGAATTCTTAGAACCTCCAGTAGACTTAGAATTCTTAGAAGAAGTTGTAGTTTTTTTAGTAGTAGTCTTAGGTTTTGTATCTTTTTCTTCTTCTACTTTTTCAATTACAGGTTCACTCTTCTTTTCTTCTTTTTTATTAACTTTAATAGTTCCCATAGTATTTTTAATATACATAAATAAATTAAATAACAATAATACTAATCCAACTAATAAGATTACAAAACGAACACCGATTTGATAATCAATTTTTAAAGATAATAAATTAGTTAAAAGATTTAAATTCGTAACAGAATATGTAGAACCTAAAAGTCCAACAGCCATTGAACCAACAACTACCATTGCTGCAACAATTTTATCATATCCTAATAGTAAAATTAATGATACAACAAATGGTACAAAGAAAATAAATCCAACTTGTAATCCTGCAATACTTACACCAAAAGCAAATAAAACAGAAATTATTGCTAAAAATACTTTTTCCTTTCCTTCAAATTTTGAAGCAACCTTATCTAAAAAGGTACGATAAGCAGGAATTTTATATAAAATTCCATAAAATCCTCCAACTAAGATTATAAAAATTGCATAATGTCCAAAATATGATACTGTAGTCATAGGATAATTAAACAATTCAGATAATCCCATTTGAACGCGTCCTTGATCTATATATTTTCCTGAATAATAAGCAGCTGGAAATATCCAAGAAAGCAATAGAAATACTAAGATAGTAATAAGAACGACTTTCACTATATTATGTTTTTTCATAATTAACCTCCCATAATAATTATAAACTATTATTGAAAAATTTTACAAGTACTTACAAAGGAATTTCACAAAATAAATAAAAAATATGAGAAATCTCATATTTTTTATTTTCTTTCTTTCATCGTTGGGAATAAAATGACATCACGAATAGAATCTTGTTCCGTAAATAACATAACTAATCGATCAATACCATATCCAATTCCACCAGCAGGTGGCATACCATACTCTAATGACTCAACAAAATCCATATCAATGTCATTTGCCTCTTCATTTCCAAGATTTCTTTCAGCAAGTTGTGCTTCAAATCTTTCTAATTGATCAATAGGATCATTTAATTCTGTATAAGCATTTGCAAATTCTTTTCCTGCCATAAACAATTCAAAACGATCAACAAATCTAGGATCATCTGGATTTTTCTTAGTAAGTGGAGATATTTCTAATGGATGCCCATATAGAAAGGTAGGTTGAATTAAAGTTTCTTCAACATACTTTTCAAAGAATTTATTAATAATATGTCCATAAGCCTTCTCATGCTCTTCTAACACAATTTGATGCTCCTCAGCCAATTTTAAACAAGTATCCAAATCATGAATTTCTTTAAAATCAATACCTGTCTTCTCTTTAATTGCATCCGTCATACTGATTCTCTTCCATGGACCTTCCAAATTAATATCATATCCACCAAAATGATACACCATCTTACCAAAAACATCTTTAGCAATCGTTGTATACATACCTTCTGTAATATCCATCATACCTTCCAAATCACTATAAGCAAGATATGCTTCCATTAATGTAAACTCAGGATTATGTTTAGGATCCATTCCTTCATTACGGAATACTCTACCAATTTCATAAACTGCTTCCATTCCACCAACTAATAATCTCTTTAAAGGTAACTCCAAAGCAATTCTTAAATACATATCTAAATTCTGTGCATTATGATGCGTTGCAAAAGGTCTAGCAGAGGCTCCTGTTAATAAAGTTGTTAAAACTGGAGTTTCAACCTCTGTGAAACCTAAATGATCCATATAATTTTGAATACAACGAATAATTCTAGGTCTTAAAAAGGCAACTTTTTTAGAATCTTCATTCATAATTAAATCAACATAACGACGACGATATCTCTCTTCGACATCTGTTAACCCATGGAACTTTTCAGGTAGAGGACGTAATGCTTTAACAAGATGTGTATACTCTAAACATTTAATCGTAACCTCACCAGTTTTGGTTTTCATAATTTTACCATAAACACCAACAATATCACCAATATCGGCAGATTTAAATAACTCGTATACTTCTTCCCCAACATCATTAATAGATATATATACCTGTATAGAACCAGTTTTATCTTGAATCGTGAAAAATGAGGCCTTACCCATTCTTCGAATAAACATAATTCTACCAGCAACTTTTGCAGTATCATTCATACTTTCAAAAGCATCATGGTCAACGTCTATATATTTTTCTCTAATATCATTTGCAAAATCTCTTCGATCATAACGATGACCAAAAGGATCAAGTCCTTTTTCTCTTAATTGATTACATTTTTCTCTACGAACTAACTCTTGTTCACTAAATTCTCTCATATAAACACTCCTATTTTAATCTAATAACTTTCGTATGTACCAACCGATCATGAATCGCCAATCCATCCCTACCACAAATAATCATAAAAAATGAAACTATCATAATAGTATACTGAATCATGCTAAATAATCCAACACAATAAAAGTAAGATGTTCTAGATGCAAATGTCAAAAACAAAACAGATAATAAATCTAATAAAATTGAATTTGCTAAAAATGCACGAAATACCATTTGATTCGTACTCAATTCACCATCCGTTGAAATAACACGAATTCTGAGTAGTTTTTTACCAATCGTTTGCCCATTATTATAAAGTGGTACAACAACATAATAAACAAGTCCCAAAAGAACTCCAAAAATAGTAACAAAACCATTATTTCTGGCAATAGCATACTCAATATTTATAAATTCTGCAACATATTCATTCATTTGAACATCTTCTTTTTCAAACTTTTCCATTATCTCTATATAATCCTTTTCCAAAGAATCTAACTTTTTAGAATCAACAAAAGGATACGCAAGTATAGAAGATAATAATGAAACTATAAATACATCAATCAAAAAGGCAAGTAATCTTTGTGATAAAAAAGCCTTATCTGTAATTTCTTCCTTTTTTTCCAAATTATCATCTTTCTTATTCATCTAAACATCCCTCCCTAAACTCATATAATAATGAAATTATATCATGAATATTAGAAGTTTGATAGACTTTATTTTTTAATTCATTGGCTCCTTTAATACCTTTAAAATACCATCCAATATGATTTCTCATTTCTAAACAAGCGATCTTTTCATCTTTTAACTCACATAAATACTGAAGATGTTTTAAACACATATCAACACGGTCCTTTAAAGAAACAGAAATCATATTTTTATGATCTAAATATAAAATACAATTTTGAATTAACCATGGATTACCCAAAACACCTCTACCAATCATAACAGCATCACATTTAGTTTCATCAAGCATTCTTTTAGCATCCTCTGGACTCTTAATATCACCATTTCCAATAACAGGAATAGAAACATTTTCTTTCACCTGTTTTATAAGACTCCAATCAGCCTTACCACTATAACCTTGACTTCTTGTCCTAGGATGAACACAAATTGCGCTTGCTCCGGCCTTTTCAATAATCTTAGCCACTTCTACAGCATTAATATGATTTTGATCCCATCCACTTCTAATTTTAACAGTAACAGGAACAGAAACCGCATCAACAACAGCAGATACAATTTCATATATTTTAGAGGGATTTTTTAATAAAGCAGAACCTGCTTGAGCCCGTAAAGCCACCTTAGGAACAGGACATCCCATATTGATATCAATAATATCAGGATGCATATTTTCTTCAATATATTTTGCCGCATAAACAAAAGAATCTACATCTGTTCCAAATATTTGCTGAGAAATAGGTCTTTCAAAATCAGTCATCATTAACATATCAAGAGTCTTCTGATTATGAAAAGTAATAGCCTTATCACTCACCATCTCTGCATAAATTAATCCACAACCCATTTCCTTACATATTCTACGATAAGCAGAATTACTAATTCCAGCCATAGGTGCTAATACAATTTGATTTGAAATAGAAACATTGCCAATCTTCCATTTCATAAAACCACCTCAAAACAAGCATATTATACCCCAAAATAAACAAAACAGCAAGAAAAAAAGAATACGCAAAGTATTCTATTTATTCTTCTTTAAAGCATCTCTTATTTCTTCTAATAAAAGAACTTCATCTGATTTTTTTGGAGCCTCTTCAACTTTCTTTTTTCCAATATTAGAAATTTTATTAAATGTCTTTAATAACATAAAAAGTACAAAAGCCATAATAATAAAATTAATAATAGCAGTTAAGAAATGACCATAATTTAATGATTGTCCACCATAAATTTTAATTTGACCAGCAACCTCTGCTCCTCCAATACCATTGATAAGAGGGTTAATAAAATCATCAGTTAATGCAGTTACAATCCCTGAAAAAGCACCACCAATAATAACTCCGACAGCCATATCCATTACATTTCCACGTAATACAAATTCTTTGAACTCTCCTAAAAATCCAGTACCTTTCTTTTTTAATTTAGCTATTTCTTCTTTATCTACTACTTTTTTAGCCACAATAATCACTCCTTTTAATTATTATTATAATAAATATTAACTTTTTTGCAAGAAAAAAAGAATTAGACATCTAATTCTTTTAATAATTCCGCCTTATTCATTTTTGAATAATTTTTAACACCTTTTTCCTTAGCAATTTCTCTTAATTTAGTGATGGATAAAGATTCAAGATTATTCTCATCTTCTTCAGGCATTTTTTTATGTTCAACCAAATAATCAATTTGTTCTTTAGTTAAAGTCTCATATTCCAATAATGTTTCAGCAATTAATTTTAATAAGTCTTTATTTTTATTAATTATTTCTTTTGCTTTCTTATGGCATTCATTAATAATCTTTCTCATTTCCATATCAATTTCATTTGCAACTTCATTAGAAAAATGTTGAGGTTTATTATAATCTCTTCCTAAGAAAACACTGCCAGATTGTTGTTCAAATTGAAGTGGTCCTAAATCACTCATACCATATTCCGTAACCATTGCACGTACAATCTTAGTTGCTTTTTCAAAATCATTATGAGCACCTGTTGTTATTTCTCCAAAAGTAATTTCCTCAGCACTTCTTCCACCAAGTAAACCAGTAATTTCTTCCAACAAATCTGTCTTAGTAGAACATAATTTTTCTTCACTAGGAACCATCATATTGTATCCACCAGCAGAACCACGAGGAATAATAGTAACCTTTTGAACAACGCTTGCACTTCTAAGTTTTAAACCAACTACCGCATGACCAGCCTCATGATAAGCAACTAACTTACGATCATTTTCTGTATATTTATGACTTACTTTTGCAGGTCCCATTAAAACACGATCTGTTGCCTCATCAATCTCACTCATAGTAATTTCATTCTTATTTCTACGTACAGCAAGTAAAGCAGCCTCATTTAATAAGTTCTCCAAATCTGCTCCACTAAAGCCAGGTGTTCTTTTTGCAAGATTTTGTAACGTAATACCATCAGCTAAAATCTTATTCTTTGCATGAACAGCAAGGATTTCTTCACGTCCTTTTACATCAGGTAAATTAACAGTAACTTGTCTATCAAAACGACCAGGACGAAGTAATGCAGGATCTAAAACATCAGGTCTATTTGTAGCAGCAATGATAATAATTCCTTCATTAGCACCAAAACCATCCATTTCAGTAAGTAACTGATTTAAAGTTTGCTCACGTTCATCATGTCCTCCACCTAAACCAGTTCCCCTTTGACGACCGACAGCATCTATCTCATCAATAAAGATTAAACAAGGAGCATTTCTTTTAGCCTCTTTAAACATATCACGAACACGAGATGCACCTACACCAACAAACAATTCAACAAAATCAGATCCACTAATAAAGTAGAAAGGAACATCAGCCTCACCTGCAACTGCTTTTGCAAGTAAAGTTTTTCCAGTTCCAGGAGGACCCATTAATAATACTCCCTTAGGAATTCTTGCACCTAATTTTTGAAATTTCTTTGGAGCCTTTAAAAAATCAATTAACTCTTTAACTTCTTCTTTTTCTTCTTTTAAACCAGCAACATCTTTAAAAGTAACTTTATTACTATCATTTACCAATCTTGCTCTACTCTTACCAAAGTCTAAAGAACTTTTGCTACCAGCCATTTGCTTATTAAAAAACCAAAAAGCAAATACAACCAAAATAGCAATTGGTAAGAAATTAACAAGAACAATCAACCAAGCAGATGCTTCAGGATCTGGATGAACAATCAATTTAAAATCTTGTTCATCACTTGCATCAACAAGTCTTTTCATAACCTGTTCACTTAAAGGTAAAACAACTTCAAAATATTCCCCTTCTTTATAATTAGTCAAAGTACCGGTTACATCATAAACATATCCACTACCTCTAGTAACTACCTCTAACTCTTCAATTTTTCCACCATCAAGCTTTTCCATAAATTTATCATATGTAAGAGTATGTTTATCAGAATTATTTACGTTAAAATAAAAGAAAACACCGAACATAATAATAAAAATAAATAAATATGGTAAAAGTCCTTTTTTTAATGTTTTTTTATCTATTCCACTATTCACTATAATTCCTCCTTAGTTATATCTCAATATTATATCATATTCTTCATTATTTTTTTTATCAAATTTTGATTTTTTTATTCCAGGAATCCATACAACCATACCTGTAGAATCTGTAACAATAGGCCATAAATCTCTTTCTTGAACAGATATTTTTTTATCAATAAAAATATCTTTAATTTTTTTTGAACCATTCAAACCTTTTACACAAATTCGATCTCCCATTTTCCGAGTTCTTATCACTAAAGGTAATAATAAATCTTTTGAATTCAATCGACAAACAAAATTACTATTATTATCAACATTAGATACACGTTCAATAGAATGATGATTAGGTAATAAAGCAAAACGATCAAATTCAATTTCGTAACTTAAAATTTCATCAACATCTCTTACAAAACGTAATTCATTATATTTCTTATTAACAATAACATTGTTAGGTAAATTTACAAAACTATTTGCCTTTCTAGAATGAATTAGACTTAAAATCAATTCAATATGACGATCATGAATCAAAATTAAATCATCTTGATAATATTTTCCTAAAAAATAATACAAAATTTCCTTTTGAATAAAAGGTTCTTCTTCCAAAAAAGAATCAATTATAATTTTATCATCTATAATACAACGTTGAACAGCTTTTTTCGTTAATTTATCAATAAAATGACATGCCTCATCAAGATAACAACTAAATTTCAAAAACTTTAAATGTACATGTTCATCCTCTTCTTTCAAAAAAGGCAAAATATACTTACGATAACGATTTCTAGTATACTTGTCTTTTTCATTAGAAGAATCAATATAATAAGGAACATGATTAATTTTATCATACTCTTCAAGCTCAGACTTTGTAAAAGTAATTAATGGTCGAACAATTTGATAATTAGACATCTGAACAACTTTTTTAAAACCAGAATAACCTTTTAAACTAGAACCTCTAACCATTCTCATAAGAATAGTTTCCATCAAATCATCACCATGATGAGCAGTCATTAAATAATTAGCATGATACTTTGATACTACACTTTCAAAAAAATGATAACGAATATTACGGGCTTCATTATGAAAATTATCATCACCATATTCCTCTATAACCATTGATTCAAAAATCAACTGATTATCTGCACAATAATTTTTTAAAAATTCTGCTTCTTGATAACTTTCACGACGAATATTATGATTTACATGAGCAACAATTAATAATAAATTATATTTTTTTTGAACCTTCATTAACATATCTAATAAAGCCATTGAATCAGGTCCTGTAGAACACCCTACAACAATTTTATCATTTTGATGAAATAAAAAACATTCATCAATAGAAATCATAAAATATCACCACCAATAAACCAATAAGTATTATAACATATATAAACAGAAAAAAAGAAAAATATGAATTATTCATCAGGAATTTGCAAAATATACTCTCCATCCTTAGAATAAAGATATTTTTCTCTAGCATAACGAGCAATATAATCTGGATTCTGTAATCGATTTGCATCAACCTGAAGTTCTTCTTCCTTTTCTTTTAAAGCCGTTAATTCCTTCTCTAGCTCACTTTTTTCTTGATACTTGTCAAATATTTCAACCCAATATTTTCCAATAGAGAATGTCATAACAACAATGATAAAAATCGAACCAAAACCTAATAAAATCGTTTTCTTCTTAGGACGTAATCTTTTCTTATATTTAGCCATCACATTCACCTACCTTTTCACTATATATTATATAACGAAGAAAGATAGAAAAAATATAAAGTATTCAACAATTTACAATAATTTACGCTATTTTGAAAAAAACTGATAACATATTAAAAAACCACATATTATAAATAATAAAAAATAAATATGAAGAATTCCATTATTAAAACAATAAATAACATAAAAATAAAAAAGTGAAATAAGAAAAGAAAGAAAAAAGGAAAGAAAAAGATTTTTTAAAGTTTTTTTTATCAAAAAATTGGAATAAATATATTTATAAAAGAAAAACAGGGAACAACCATAACAAAAAGAAAAGAAAAAACAGATAATTTGAATTGTTAAATTCATGAACGAAATAACCTACTAAACAAACTTTCTTCCGTATTTTTCTTATTAGAATCATTAACATATTCTAATGAATTGATAGTTCCCTTAATTGTAACATTACCTGACAATGTATCTAATTTAATTAAATCAAGATCTTCTCCCTTGATAATCATATATCCCATAGTAGTATCCAATATAAAATGATTATTATCAAATGTATCTATCTTTTTAACTCCAGTAATTACTAAAGTCTTTCTTTCTAACAAATTAACACTATGATTATAATTATTAATACTAGAATCATTTTTATCCATATATTTCCTCCTACAAAATTTTATGAATAAAAATGAAAAAAAGAACAAAAAAAAGATGCAAATTGCATCTTTTAACTATTCATTGTCTTCAGTAACATCCTCAGCATTTTCATATGCTTCTAAAATAGCATCTTCAAACATAGAACGTACTTCAGGATTAATAGGATGAGCAATATCACGGTATCCACCAGCAGATGTCTTTCGGCTTGGCATAGCGATAAATAAACCGTTGTCTCCTTCAATAATACGGATATCATGTACTGCGAAACTATCATCTAATAAAACAGATGCAATTCCTTTCATACGAGATCCCTCTTTTTCAATCTTACGTACATTTACAGATGTAATTTTCATAAGAATTTCCTCCCTCTTAAAGCGTTACCACTTTATAAGTCAATTTTATAATAGAATTTTCTAAAAATCAACATTTTTTCATTTTATGAAATAATTTTTAATGTTTTTATTAAAAAATCACTATAACTAAAAGAATGAATACAATCATTTTGATCCTTAATTAAAAAAATTCGAGAATAAATTTGTACTATTTTGCCACTAAAAAATTCATCTTGCCCTCTACCACTATGATAAACAAAAGAAAATGGTACATTTAAATAAGACATAATTTGAGAACGAAGGATATTTAAATTCATCTAGGATACCCCACATACATAGTACCATTTGTAATTAAACCACCAATTCCATCACTTCCAAATTTTGTCTTATCAATAATTTTTAAAATATCAATACTTTGATTACGATCAGAAAAGGCCAAAGAACTAGCCACAATAGCAGGATCTAAAGCATGAATATTAATTCTTTTAGGACTAGAGGCAAAATTTGCCCCAGCACGAATTAGACTTTCATAATTCGATTGACATGCACCAGCAATCACAATTAATTTATCTTGATTATGTTCATATCTCCTTGCTTCCTTAATAGCAGAAATAAAATGAAATGAATTCTCATAATTATTCAGATCATCTAAATCATTCTTTTTAGAAAAATAAGCATCATGACCAGTAATAACTACAATATCAGGACGATACTCTTCCAATAAATGATAGATTTGAGAAGAAATATCAGATTCTCGTATTGTAATTCCATTTGCCTTAATACCAAGATTCTTATAAAAATTCATACAACGATCTAAATATTCCTGGTCACCATCAATATGAAGAATCTTACCAGGTAAATAAAAATAATTATCACGATCAATTGATAAATTACGAAGATTCTCAGCAATTATTTTATTATCATCATTAGAAGATGAATTAACTTTATCCAAATCATCTAAAAAAGCATCTGCATATAATCGAACATCTACGCCCTTTAATATAGCAACATTCTGATTTATAGTAAGAATCTTAAAAACAATATCATTATGATAAGATTTACGACTTACTATATCACCAACTTTTAATTCCGTTTTTCATCACCCATAAAAATATATGTAAAAAAAAAGAAAATAGTATTACTATTTCCATAAAGCATTTGCCAAATCAACAAAAACATCGACATCTAAACATTCAGCCCGTACATTCAAATCATAATGATAATGAGATAAAACTTTTTCAACAACCTTTAAATCATATTTTTTTAAGTTATTTCGAATAGTTTTTCTCTTAAATTGAAAACTATCTTGTACAATTTTTTCAAAAAAATCAAAATTTAAAACAGGTAACCTTTCTTCTTTTTCATGAAAAGACACAACTACACTATCAACATTAGGTTCAGGTATAAATTCCTTTCTAGAAACAGAAAACTCTTTACGAATCGTATAAAAATAGTTTAACAATACAGTTATAGAACCATAATCCCGATTACCAGAATCTGTACTGAAGCGATCCCCAACTTCTTTTTGAACCATCATAACAATATTATCAAAATGAATTCCACTACGTAAAAGTTTTAATAATATTGGAGTAGTTATATAGTAAGGAACATTACTAACAAAAAAAAGTTTTTTATAAGAATAACGAGAAATATCAGATAATATATCAGCCTCTAAAAAATCCTGAAAAATAATATCAACGTTATCATAGTCAATTAATTTTTGATGCAATTCATCCTCTAAATCAGTATCAATTTCATAAGCAATAACATTTTGAGCACGAGATGCAAGCACTCTCGTCATAATAGCACCACCAGGACCAACTTCAATAACTAAAGAATCATTATCAACTCCACTTACATCAACAATTCTTTTAACAACACGATTATCTTTCAAAAAATTTTGACCAAACTTTTTTTTAAATTTAACGTTATACTTTTCCATAAAATCACCAAACGCCTCTATTATAAAGCAGATAATAAAAAAAAGAAAGATATCAATTAAGAATTTATCTTACTTTTTTGAAATGCAAAAATAATTCGAAGGCAATCATAAACTAGAATACCAAATGATGGAATTAAAATACATAAAATAAAATTTTTAGGAATTGATAAAAACTGTTGAACATAACCAAGTTTAGGAATAATAAATAATACCTTTCCATAAACACTTTTTGAAGAAACAGATCTTCGATCAGGTAAAGCATTATTATCCCCTTTTGTCGTATAATTGGAAAGATTAGAATCAATCACTTGCTTATCAACAATTCTGTGAGTAATAACCATTCCTTTTTCATCATATTCAGTTGAAAAAAAACTAATAATATCACCAATAAAATAATCTTTATCTTTTTCTCTTTTGACTACAATAGCATCATTAATATTAATTGTTGGAACCATACTTTGAGATACCACAACATAACCATTAAATAATGGACTACTATAATTACCTGATTTTACATTTAAAAATAAATCACCAAAATAAAGTAGCAACAACAAAATGAAAACAGACAATAAGCATAATACTGCTATAAAAAATGCCCTTATAACAAAATAAGATAGATACTGAATTTTAGATAAAAAACAATTATCACGAATAATCATAGAATCCACCATCCATAATCTAATTATAATATTGTAATATAAAAAAAACTATAAGAGAAAATAAAAAGAAGTCAAACTTTACACTTCTTTTTATTCAGCAACAGCATTTACATAAACCTCTATAGAATAAGTTCCAGCAGAAACAACACTAGAATCTGTTAACCACATACGTAATCGATAATAATCTTTCCCACTCACATTCTTTGAAGTAGAATATAAAACCATACTATCTTTAGAGGAACCAATCTCAGTCGAAAAATTAAGTGGAGAAAAACTTGCTGGACTAAAAACCGAAACATATGAATTACCATTCTTTTTTTCTAAATAAATATGAACGTTATCATCAGATATAGTAGACGAAGAATCTTTTTTTATGGAAATCTCATAATTAATCTCAGAAGCCTTATCTAAATCTACATCAACAAAAAAATCAAAATATTTATCACTACCACTCTTAATTCCTACAGAATCTGAAGTGGGAGTATAATCAAACAAAGACAAAACATTTGTATTATCATTATAAACTAATGAAATATTCCCCCCTTGCTCTTCTTTTTCTACTACATCTATCTCTCTTTTAGAATAAACATGATAAGTAATTAAAAGAGAGACCCCTATAATAATAGATAAAAAAATAACGAAAAGCCAAAAACGACCAGACACTTTTACAGAATGATATCTATTTCCCTTTTTACCCATAATTCATCACCTATATTGCACGTACACCAATCTCAAAAGTAAAATTTTTATCCTCATCCATGGAAATAACATAATTATCAGATAACCATACTCTAAGTATCATTTTTTGATTATCATAAGCCTTTAAAAAACCAGAATATAAAACTTTACTTGATGGTTTATCCTCAATATATTCTAAATCAACATAAGTAGGAATTTTACTCAAAGAATAATCACTAAAAGGAACATCTTTATCATCTGTTAAATAAAATTTCACATAACTAGGATTAATAATACTCTTCTCATTATCTGAAGAAGTAATAAATAACTCATAATTTCTACCTTCAGAAACATTATTATGAATATCCAAATCAACATATGCATAAGAACCAGCATTATCATCTGTAATAGTCTTTCCAAAAGCATCGGAAACAGACAAAATGTTCTTTATAATAACAACCTTTGAATTAACATTTAAAGTAACATCTTCCTCCTCTACAATTGCATTAGAAGAAGTAACTCCCTTCATAAGAATAACAATTGATACAGATAAAATAAACAATAATACAATAATTGCAAATAAATAAACAACATACTTAGTATTTTTCATCATCGTATCACCAACCCATTATTCAAATATAAGATATCATAAATTATCCTTCAAGTCAAACAAACTATTTGTATTAAATAAAGTTTTTTTAGAAACCTCATCTAATGAAACATCTAATATATTAGATATTTTTTGAGCAATGAAAGGAATATATTTAGAAGAATTCTTTTTTCCTCGATATGGTTCCGGAGTTAGATAAGGACTATCTGTTTCCAATAAAATATGATCTAAGCCAACAGCAGAAACAACTTGATACAAATTACTATTTTTAAAAGTTACAACTCCACCTATTCCTAAATAATACCCCATAGAGATATATTCTTTTGCAGTTTCAACACTACCACTAAAACAGTGGATATCACCAATAACATCAGGAAACTTCTTTAAAATATCAATCGTATCACGAGTAGCATCACGACTATGAATAACAACTGGTAAATGATATCTTTCTGCCAATTCTAGTTGCTTCATAAAAAGATTTTTTTGCTGAAGAATATTTTCTTTTCCATAATGATAATCTAAACCAATCTCTCCAATACCTATTACTTTTTTTTCTTGTAATTTAGTTTCTAAAAACACCAAATCATCATCGGTAGTAAAAGATGCCTCACTTGGATGAAAACCAATTGTTACATAAACATTATCATATTTATGAGAAAAATCTAAAGATTCTATAATAGAGCCTTTAGTACAACCAGATATTATCATTTTTTCAATTCCCGCATTTCTATTTTCATCAATAACTTGATCTATATCATCATAATCCTCTAAAGATAAATGACAATGAGTATCAATAAACATATAACCACTTCCAAAAACAATTATACAAAAAGATTTAAAAAAGAAAAACAAAAAAGAATAAGAAACTTATTCTTTCGAAACATCTATTCTCATAAATAATGGACTAGGTTTTCCAAGTTCATATATATGATTATCTACATATAAAGTCTCATCACTATGTTGTTGTATTTGATTCAATATTTTTTCACTAGTTTCTGGTAAGAATGGAGACAATAAAACAGCACATACACGAATTGATTCTAAAAGATTATATAAAACAGTCTCTAAACGTTCCTTCTTTGAATCATCTTTTGCTAAAACCCAAGGAGTTGTTTCATCAATATATTTATTACTTAAACGTAATACATTAAATATTTCAGTAATAGCATCACTAACGTATAATTGATCCATATTGGTAGAAACTTGCTTTTCTAAGGAATTAATGGAACGAATGAAACGTCCATCCATCGAATCCTCTACCCCAGGATTTTTTATTTTGCCATCAAAATACTTATTACCCATTGAAATCGTTCTTTGTACAAGGTTTCCTAATATATTTGCAAGATCCCCATTGATTCTATCAATTAATAATTCTCTAGTAAAAACTCCATCACTTGAAAACGGAATTTCATGAAGAAAATAATAACGAACAGCATCTACACCAAATTCATTAACTAAATCATCAGCATAAATTACATTACCACGAGATTTGCTCATCTTACCATCACTCATTATAAGCCAAGGATGTCCAAATACTTGTTTAGGTAATGGAACATTTAAACTCATTAAAAAGCAAGGCCAATAAATAGTATGAAAACGAATAATATCTTTTCCAATTAAATGTAAATCAGCAGGCCACTTATAGGAGAATTCCTCATTTTCAACACCAACATCAAAACCAATATTCGTAATATAATTAGTAAGTGCATCAAGCCATACATAAACAACATGTTTATTATCAAAATCAACAGGAATACCCCATTTAAATGATGTACGAGATACACATAAATCTTGAAGTCCTGGTTTAATAAAATTATTAATCATTTCATTTTTTCTAGCAACAGGTTGAATAAAATCAGGATGTGATTCAATATACTCTTCCAATTGATCTTGATACTTACTTAATTTAAAGAAATAAGCTTCTTCACTTTGTTTTTCTACTTCTCTTCCACAATCTGGACACTTTCCATCAACTAATTGGCTTTCCGTCCAAAAAGATTCACAAGGAGTACAATATAATCCTTTATATTCACCCTTATAAATATCTCCTTTATCATACATATATTTAAAAATATGTTGAACCTTTTTTTCATGATCAGGATCAGTAGTACGAACAAAACGATCATAACTTGTATTCATAATATCCCATATACGCTTAATCTCAGCAGCCTTTTCATCAACAAATTTCTGAGGAGAAACTCCTGCCTCCTTAGCCTTTAATTCTATTTTTTCACCATGTTCATCAGTACCTGTCTGAAAATAAACATCATAACCTTGTAATCTCTTATACCTAGCAATAGCATCTGCTAAAACAATTTCATAAGTATTACCAATATGAGGTTTACCAGAAGTATATGCAATAGCAGTACTTATATAATATTTTTTATTTTCCATAATATCATCCTCCCAAAAAAAAATTATTATAAATATAAGGACGAATTACTCGCGGTACCACCTTATTTTATAATAATTAATTATTATACACTCAAATAGTTAACGCCTATATACGTCTATATCTACATATCGATATAAAAGTTCAGAAGCCATACATTACATCTTATTATTACTCATTTTCACCAACCAGAGCTCTCTAAAAATAACAACTTATATAACGCTCTTCATCAAAACATTTCAAATATGCCCATAATTTAACACAAATATTAAAAAAAAGCAAGTAATTATTCTAAGTCATTTAATAATCTGGAATGACTTAAAGTAAACATATACCTTTCTCCTTGTTCCTTAACACTATTTATTAAAGTGGTATCTTTAACAAGAATTTTAATATCAAAATTTTCAAGTAATTGTTTCTGGTAATTACCTTTCAAATACTTAGTAAAATCATTAATAATAGTATTTTTTATAGAATCATCAATAGAATCAGAAAAAATACCATCAACTTTTTTCAAAAGAATAGAGTTACACCCTTCTAATAAATAGTCTTTAAATATTTTTTTAATTTTTTTATTGATAGTAACAAAATCCTTTTTATTAAATTTATATACATCAGTATCTTTTATTAATGTCTGCTTTTTTATAACAGAAGTTAATTCACCAATACGAATCTTTTGAACTTCTTCACATATTTTCAATAAATAATTACGATATTGAACTAATAAATCTCCTAATTTATCTATATCTATAATAACATGATTCTTTTTTGCTAAATCTAAAAACTTTGTACGCAACAAATCCATAGAATCAAGTGGAGGCTTTTTTAATAATGACATAATATCTTGATTAACTAAAACATCGGTATTATTTCGAATATTATCTAAAATAGCCATTTGATAACTATCTTCATGTTGTTTGCGAAATTTTTCAATTTCATCACTCATCTACAATCCTCCTAGCATTCTTAATTTAACAATTATAATTTTTTTAGTCAATAGATTTTTTTAAATTAGACTTTATTTTATCTAAGAGAGGAACCAAATAATAAATAGGATGTTTATCTAATTTAATAAGATCCAAAACAATTATTAAATTACTTCCACGACTTATAAATCGAAACATAGTAGATATTTGAAAAGCATCCATAAAAATTTGTTCCGTATCAAATGTAGATACAGCATCTTTTCCAAAAACCAATTCAATAGAATTTTTATTTTGATGAACTTTTGACAAAGAAACCTCTTTTGCAAGTTTTTCAAACAATTCTTCATACATATAAATAATAATATCCTCATCAAGTTTACCAAAACGATCCTCTAGTTCCGACTTTGTTAATTCAAATGATTCAAAACTATCTATAGAATTAATTTTCTTATGAATTTCAATTTTTAAATCATCTTCACTAACATAATGATCAGAAATATGAGTAGAAACCTCCAATAAAGGTTTTGAAGAATCTACTTCCTCATCTGATTCTACAACTACATTATTACGTCGATTAATTTCATCATTTAGCATTTTTAAATATAAATCTATTCCAACTGTATCAATAAATCCGGCTTGTTCACTTCCTAAAATATCGCCAGCACCTCGAATAGATAAATCACGAGTGGCAATAGAAAAACCGCTTCCTAATTCCGTAAATTCTTTTATAACATTTAATCGTTTAACCGCATTTTCTGAAAGAGATTTAAAAGGTTGATACATTAAATAAGCATAAGCAAATTTATCACTTCTACCAACACGTCCTCGAATTTGATACAACTGACTTAAACCAAAGCGATCGGCATCCATAATAATTAAAGTATTAACATTTGCAATATCAATTCCAGTTTCAATAATGGTAGTACAAATTAAAATATCATATTTTTTTTGAATAAAATCGTAAATTGTACTTTCCAATTGATTCTTATTCATCTGACCATGTGCAATACAAATACGAGCATCAGGACTAATAGATTGAATCTTAGAAGAAAACTCCATAATTGTTTGTACACGATTGTATAAAATATAAACTTGTCCATCACGTGATAATTCTCTATAAATAGCATCTCTTAATATTTGTTTATTTTCCTCAACAACATAAGTCTGAACTGGAAAACGATTTACAGGTGGAGTATTAATTAAAGAAAGACTCCTAATACCAACCAAAGACATTTGTAAAGTACGAGGAATAGGAGTTGCTGTCAAAGTTAATACATCAACATTAGTTTTATACTGTTTAATTTTCTCTTTATGAGCAACACCAAATCTTTGCTCTTCATCTATGATTAATAATCCCAAATCTTTTAATTTAATGTCATCACTTAATAAACGATGAGTACCTATAACCATATCAATCGTTCCATCTTTTAATCCAGAAATAATACGTTTTACGTCTTTTGGAGAAGTAAAACGATTCAACATAGCAATAGAAACCGGAAAATTTCGAAACCTTTCTAAAGCATTCTCATAATGCTGATTTGATAAAATAGTAGTAGGACATAAAAATAAAACCTGTTTGGAATCCAGCATTGCCTTAAAAGCCGCAACAAATGCAACTTCAGTTTTACCAAAACCCACATCACCACATAACAATCTGTCCATAGGAACCGACTTTTCCATATCATCCTTAATTTGAGAAATTGCTCTCTTTTGATCTTGTGTTAAATCATAAGGAAAATCGTTTTCAAAATCCATTGACATATCACAATCTTTTGAAAAAGCAAAGCCCTTTTTTGACTCTCTTTCTGCATATAATTTAAGTAATTGATCAGCCATATCATTAACACGAGCCTTAACCCTACTTTTCGTTTTCTGCCAATCATTTCCACCTAACTTATTAATTTTGGGAATTACACCTTCTCTACCAGAATATTTTGAAATTAAATCAATTTTTTCAACAGGAATATATATTTTATCAGTACCTTGATATAATATTTCTAAATAATCTTTTGATATACCATTTAAATCAAGATTTTTCAGTCCATTATATACACCAATTCCATGAACATTATGAACAACAAAATCACCCACATTTAATTTATTTAAATCATGAATAGCAGTAGAATACTTATATTTTGTATGATACTTCTTAGTAGAAACAGGAGTATTAAAAAGCTCCCCAGCAGTTAACACAACAAAAGAGGAAAACTGAAACCCATTTTTTAAAGAACAATCTATAAGATTAACTGAATTCTCATAAATATGAAAGAAATTGCTTTCGTAAACTTTCATATTTAAAAATTTATATAAACTTTTAAACTGATATTTAGGAACACATAATAAAACAGTTTTATGATTTTGTAAGGAAGAATTAATAAAATCATTAATAAGATGAGAATCCTCATGAAAATTTTGAATTGTTTTAACAGAAAAATTATGAATAGACGATTCATCTTTATTGGTAGAAATATTTTCAAAAGAATGGTAATAAAGAGGAAAATCTACCACTAAATCTTCAAAAGAATTCATATAATTTAAGGAAAAATCAATATCTTTTTCCTTACGATAAGTATCAATATCTTCTAAAATATTTTTATAAGAAATCATCATTTGAGAATAATCTTTAAATAAAGTAATACAAGGATTCATATAATCCATAATATTATAAACAGACTCATATAACTGTAAATATTTTTGTTTTCCAAAATGATCATCTAAAATAGAAAGATTATCAGTAATAAATTCAAAATACGGATAAATTTGAATTGAAGAAAGAGAATCTATAGACATTTGGGTATCAGGATTAAAGAAACGAATTGATTCAATTTCATCATCAAAAAATTCAATACGAATTGGATTATCATAATCAATTGGAAACACATCAATTACGAATCCCCGAACACCAAATTCACCTGTTTTATTAACCAAAGTATCCCTAGTATATCCAAGAGAAATTAATTTTTGTGATAAACTTTGAGGATTAATAATGTCACCAACATTTAAAGTAATAATAGATGACAAATATTTTTCCTTTGAAGGTAAAAATCTTAAATAACCCATTAAATTAGTAATAACAATTGATTTCTTATCAGAAACAATTTGATTTATAGTCTCCAATCTAGAAATCATTAAATCAGGAGAAATGGCCAAAGCCTCACTTGTAAGAAAATCATCCATTGGAAATAAATAAACATCATCAAAACTCGATAAATTATTATAGATTTTATTTGCATCGTATAAACTATCCACAACAACTAAAATGCTTTTTTCAAAATGAGAACGAAGAGAATTTAAAAACAAACAAAAAAATTCATCGGTCAAATTAGATAGACCCATTCCTTTTTTTAAATCAAAGCGAATTAATTGATCAAAAAAATTCATTTTATCATCCCCTATTTATTCTTACGATTATATTTATTCATCAAGTCACTAAATGAAAGAA
The DNA here is from genome assembly GCA_946623125.1 of uncultured Caryophanales bacterium. Lineage (GTDB taxonomy): Bacteria > Bacillota_I > Bacilli_A > RF39 > UBA660 > UBA3789. Next base: position 37,485 of record CAMOQR010000009.1, read on the forward strand.
TAAAATAATCATCTAATAAACCACAAAGATTATCAAATAAAGAAAAAATAACAGATTGTTCGTCTTTTGAAAAAACACCAAGAACATAATCTTTTGTATCTAGATTATTACTTTTTGAAATTCCAATTTTTAATCTTTTATAATTAGAAGAACCTAAATTAGTCTCAATACTTCTTAACCCATTGTGACCTCCACATGAACCTGAAGGTTTTAATTTATAATTACCAACTTTTAAATCCAAATCATCAGATATAATAAGAATATCATCAATGTCTATATGAAAATAATGAACAAAGCAAGAAACCGCATCACCTGACAAATTCATATAAGTTTGAGGTTTTAAAAAAATAACCTTTTCATTTCCAATAAAAAATTCAAAATATAAACCATTCATTTTTTTAGACCATTTAACAGGAATATTATTCTTATTTAAATAATAATCCAAAAACATAAAACCTATATTATGACGAGTCATATTATACTCTACACCAGGATTACCTAAACCAACTATTAATTTCATAAAATCACTTCCTATTATGATATTCTTGATAAATGACAGCCTTAGCAACACCACGTTCCTTTGCAACTTTCTTAATAGCGTCCATCTCCGACATATCATCTAAATACATTTGAACATGTTCTACAACACCTAAAGAAGAATAATCAAACACTTCATGATTACCATCAACAACAATAACAAATTCTCCTTTTAAAGAATCAACTAAAGGTAATAAATCTTCAAGATTTGAACGAATATATTCTTCATGTATTTTTGAAAGTTCACGACATAAACAAACTTTTCGATTACCAAAAATTTCTAACATATTTTCAAGAGTATTTGAAAGACGATGAACAGATTCATAAAAAACCATTGTATAAGGAATATTGACAAGACTCATTAATTCAGTCTTCTGCTTTGAAGATTTAGAATTTAAAAAACCATAATATAAAAAATGAGAAGGCTCTAATCCAGATGAAGTTAAAGATGGTACAAATGCAGTTGCTCCAGGCAAACTAATAACATTATAACCTGCATCAATAACTGCACGTGAAACTACAAATCCAGGATCACTTATAATAGGAGTTCCCTGATCAGTTACTAAACCCAAATTCAAACCATCAGATAACTTTGACAATACATATTTTATCATTTTTTCTTCATTATATTCATGACAACTAACTAACTTTTTTTGAATATTAAAATGTTTTAATAATACACCTGTATCTCGTGTATCCTCACATAAAACTTCATCAACATCACGCAGAATATTTAAAGCACGTAAAGTAATATCTTCCATATTACCGATAGGAGTTGGAATTAAATATAAAGAAGGAGAATTATCAAAACTTTTCTGAATCATAAAATCACCTCGTTTTGTAGTCTTTTATATTCCTCTGTCATAGACCCATCTTCATGATACATAATCAATGGTTTATCAATTTTTAAACCAACATTTCCACATTTCTGTCCTTCAATTAAAAAAAGAAAACACTCTTTATTCAAATTTTCATAAACAAATTTAATTCTTTTCGGTTCTAAATTATATTTACGAAAAGAAGTAATAACATCCATCAACCGATCACAACGATGAACCATACAAAAATTTCCATTATCCTTAAGTATCCTTGAAGCAGATTTACAAACATCATCAAGAGTAATTAAGATCTCATGACGAGCAATCATCTTTTCATAAGAAATATTTTTCGTACTATTCTCATTATTTTTAAAATATGGAGGATTGCATAAAACTAAATCATAAGAATTAAGGTGAGAACTATCATTAGAAAAATCTTTGATATCCATACAAAAAAGATTAATACGATTATTTAAATTATTAATCGAAATAGATTGATTTGCAAGAAGACATAATTTATTTTGAATTTCAACAGCATCAATAGAACAATCACATCTCTTAGATAAAATTAAAGGAACTACACAATTTCCAGAACATAAATCAACAATATTACGATCTCTTAAACGAATATGCGAATAATTGGCTAAAATAATACTATCTAAAGAAAATGAAAAAAATTGAGAATCTTGAAAAATTTTTAAATCTGAATACCCTAAAACATCATCTATTCTTTTCATCTCTTTTTTCACCTAATAATTTAATAATTCCTTTCTCACCTAAATCAACAGAATATGTATTATTCAATACATCAATACTAACAACTTTTCCCATTCCTTCAGGAGTATCCATAATTAAACCAACTTTAGGAAGAGATTTTTTTAATTCAGAATAAACATCGTTTTCATAACCCAAGCAACATAATAATCTACCACATATTCCATTAATTTTAGAAGGATTTAAGGCAAGCATTTGATTTTTAGCCATATTAATAGAAACACTATTAAAATCAGTTAAAAAAGAATTACAACATAAAAATAATCCACAAGGCCCCAAGCCACCTATTCTTTTTGCCTTATCACGAACACCAATCTGTCTTAATTCAATTCTCATTTTAAACTTTTGAGCCATCTTTTTAACAAATTCTCGAAAATCAACACGTTCATCAGAAATAAAAGATAAAAATAACTGACTAGAATCAAAGTTTAAATAAGAATCAACAAAATTCATATTCAAATTCAAATCGGAATTTATACGCTTTGCCTCTTCTAATGCCTTTTCAGAAATAGAATTATTTTTTTCAACAATAGACATATCCTTATCAGTTGCAATACGTATAATCTTTTTTAATGGCAAAACAAGATTTTTTTTATCTTCTAAATATTTTTCTTTACAAACCTTACCACATAATAAACCATTATCATCTTCAAAAATAACATAATCCCCTTTTAAAACATTAATAGAATTAGGAGACAAATAATAAATATTCTTATTATCCAAAACAGAAACAATTACAACATCTAACATAAACTACACTCCAATCAAATTAGAAAAAAAAGAGTCCATCCATAATTTAAAATTAACATTAAAATTTAATTTTGGAATTTCATTTTCTATAACAGAAAGAATAGAAATTATTTTTTGATAACTTATAGATTTCAATAAAACCAAAAAACCACTATCAATATTATTTCTATCTTCATCAGACAAATACAATAATAATAAAGATTCAATTTCAACAAGTTTAGATAAAAAATCAGATTTATCTTTTAATAGTGTATCCTTTAATGAATTATATTGAAGAAAATATTGATTCGGACTTAAAATACAATCCAATAAATCCAATAGACTATCATCAAATACATAATTTAAAGAATCATCTTTTAATGATAAAATCTGACATCTTGACAAAATTGTATCAAGTACATGATAACGATTATCAGTCAAAAGAATAGCAACAATATCATCCTCTGGTTCTTCTAAAAACTTTAAAATTGTATTTGCAGCAGCCAAATTTAATTTTTCAGACTCTTTTATAATATATATTCTTTTATTATCATATAAAGATTTATTCAAAAACTCTTTTTGTAAATTAATAATACTCGACTTATTAATGACACTATTATCAGAGGAAATAATAGAAATATCAGGATATTGAAATGAATCAATCAAATGAATAATTTTATCATCACATTTAAGAATTTCCTCATATGTTTTATTACATAAAATCATTTTAACAAACATCATAACATTTGTAAAATCATTATCATAGTTATCAACTTCAATCAAATAAGCATGAGAAAGCCTATTATGTTTAATAATATTAGATGTCACAGAAAAAAAATTTTTTTGTAAAAAAGAATTATCAGACATAAACACCTCATAAAAACAACAATTTAAAGAAGAATATTCCAAAAAAACCAATTAAATCAAAAAAAACTAATAAAAAAATAGTAAAAAAATTTAATGGTATAATAAAGAAAATATCTGAAAAAAAATAATTATAAAAGTAAAGTAAAAAAGAATAAACAATAAATTTTTTAAAAAAAATTTTAATTATATATTTCATATAAAAAAATATGAAAAAAAATGATATTTTATTCTATTATTTTACGATCAGACAACGCTCTTTCTAAAGTCAAACTATCAACATATTCCATATCAGCACCAATAGGAACACCATTAGCAATTTTTGTAATCTTTAAAGGTAATCCATCAAGAATTTTTTTAATATATAAAGAAGTTGTTTCTCCCTCAATACTTGGCTTAAAAGCAAAAATAATTTCATCAAAATTCTCATTGTGAATTCTATCAAGTAATTTATCAATACCAATATCCTCAGGATTTATACCATCAAGCGGAGAAATTAACCCATTTAAAACATGATATTTTCCCTTAAACATACCTATTTTTTCAAATAAAAATACACTTTTAACATCTTCGACAACACACAAAATATTAGAAGAACGAAATTCATCAGAACAAATAGAACAAATATCGTTTTCAGTAAGAACATTACAAATAGAACAAGGATGAACTTTATTTCTTACATCATCCAAACTATCTTTAAATAATTGAATCTGATCATCATCCAAATCAAAAATAGAAAAAGCAAATCTTTCAGCAGTTTTTTCACCAACACTTGGTAAAAATTTAAAAGATTCGATTAAATTTTTTAAACTATCAGGATACATAATTAAAATAGACCTGGAATATTACCAAATTTTCCCATTTTTGATTCAGTCATTTCATCTATTTTCTTGTTAGCATCATTAATAGCAACAACAATCATATCCTGTAAAGCCTCAATATCATCTTTATCTAATGTCTCATCAGAATTAATCTCAACCTTAACAGCCTCACGAGTACCTTTTAAAGTAACTTTAACAAACGAACTCTCTCCAACAAATTCCTTAGAATCAATCTCATTTTTAGTTTTTAACATATCCTTTTGTAAAGCCTGTGCTTGTTTTAACATAGCTTGCATATTCATAATAATAATCTCCTTTTCTTAAACAAATTCAACAATATCTTCTCCAAAAAGTGATATTGCACTATTAGATATTATATCATTTTTCTTAATTTCTTCAAATAAAAGATCAGGTTCGGGTATAACATCATAATGAATACCTTGTTTTAATTTTGAAATATACTCATTTTTTAATTTATTCCATTGATCATCAGAAACAAATGCAATATTTTTATTAGAATTGGTAATTTTATTATAAACCTCATTAATTTTGACAAGATTCACTAAATTCTGATTAACAGAAGCATCCGTTTCATAGCTTATAATTAGATCATTAGAACCAACAACTCTAATTTTACCATCAAGTAAAGAATTAACTAAATATCCTATTTCTTGATCAAATGAAAAATCTTTTAATAAATTAAAATTATCAATTTCAAGTTTCAATAATGACTTATCAGCAGTAGCAAAAGTATTATTAATACGAACCTTAATAATATCATCAATATTAATTATTTTAGGAATTTCATCTAAATTTTCATTTGAATCAATATCGTCAGAAAGATAATCGACACTTTTAATTGAACTGTTGTTTTTTTCTTGGGATAAATTATTGTTTTCAATATCAGAAGAATTACTAATAACATCATTTTTTAAAATATCAGAAGATAATTTTTTTTCAACAGGAGAATTATCCTGATTTTTATCAATTAAATTATTAGTACTTGTAGTTTTAGAATCATTGATATTATCTTTTTTTATAACAAAGTCATCAATAAAATTCAAAATTAACATTTCAACATAAACTTTAGTATTACTTGCCTTTTTAATATCAAAAAGTCTTTCATTTAAAAGAGATACAAAACTTTGAAATAAATTTAAAGGATAATCTAAAACTGTTGATTTTAAATAATAATTTACAATTAGATCACGACAATAATCAATTAATTGAATCATAATCTGTATCAAATTTTTTCCACCATTATTAAAATAAGAAATATCAGATAAAAAAGATTGAATATCACCAGAAAAAATATGAGAAACAAATTTTGAAAGATCATCATCAGAAATAATACCATTAACCTCATTAAAATCATTAATAGTAATTTTAGAAGAAGTATAAGCCGTCATTTTATCTAAATATCCTAATGCATCTCTTAGTCCACCATCAGATAATAATGATATTTTTTTTAATACAATATCATCTATATCAATTTTTTCTTCATTACAAATATGTGACAATCGATCAAAAATTACATCATCAGAAATTCTTTTAAAAGAAAAACATTGACATCTAGAAACAATCGTTTCAGGAACCTTCTGAGGATCTGTAGTTGCAAGTATAAACACAACATGCTCAGGAGGTTCTTCTAAAGTTTTTAACAAAGCATTAAAAGCACTATCCGAAAGCATGTGAACCTCATCAATAATATAGACTTTATAGCGTAATTCACTCGGAACCAAATTAATATTATTTTTTAATTCACGAATCTCATCAACTCCATTATTAGATGCAGCATCTATTTCAATAATATCAACACAATCTTTAGAAAAAGATACAGCACAAGCACTGCAATTATGACAAGCACTACCATCAACAGGAGATAAACAATTAATATTTCTCGCAAAAATTTTAGAAACAGTAGTTTTTCCAGTACCACGAGAGCCAAAAAACATATAAGCATGTGAAAAATTGTTATGAATAATAGAATTTTTTAATGTTTTAATAATTGGATCTTGCCCAACAACTGAATCAAAGTCCATAGGACGATACTTTCGATATAAAGCATGATACATAATATTCCTCCAGTCAAAAGTTATTATAACACATAAAAGACAAAGAATTTACTTATTTCTTTGTCTTTTAAAAAAATCCGATAATAATTTTTTTGAATAATCACTACTTATATTTGTAATAAAATTAACTCTTGAATTTGTTGAATCAGAAACATAGAAGATTTCAGATATTATTTTTTCATAGGATTTATCAGAATTATTTAATGCAGAAAAAACATTCTTAATTCTAGCCTGCTTTATCGCACTAGAACACATTGGACAAGGATCTAAAGTTACATAAATATCACAATCATCCAGTCTCCAATTATTCAAAATTTTTGAAGCATTTTGAATTGCTAAAATTTCTGCATGTGAAGTACAACAATTATCTGTTTCTTTTAAATTGTGAGCAGAGGCAATAATTTTATTATTTTTAACAATAACGGCACCTACAGGAACCTCATTCAATTCTAATGCTTGTTCAGCCTCTTTAAATGCAAGATTCATATATTCTAAGTTCATACAATCCTCCAAAATAAAAAGTGCACATGAAAGGAGGACCTTAAGGCTGCTATTTTCCAATCCTGACCTGGTTCAATCACTTTCATTGCACAAATTAATTTTAATATAAAGAGTTAAAAAAGTAAACAAAAGAAATAAAAAAACGATATTATTAATTAATAAAAAAGCAAATTTGTGGATAAAATAATAGAAAACAAAAATTAAATAATATCTACGAAATATCTATTTATTTGTTTTCAACCACTTTCTGTGGATTAAAGATTCACATGAAACATCTAAAATAAGAATTAAATACTTTAAAAAGTCATCTAAATTATTTCCCGGGAAATATTTTGATTTTGATTTCTAACCATTTTCTGTGGATTAAAGTTTCACGTGAAACATTTAAAAAAGAAATAAGTACTAAAAATAATTAATTATTTCCCAGGAAATATTTTGATTTTGATTTCTAGACACTTTCTGTGGATTAAAGTTTCACGTGAAACATCTAAAATAAGAATTAAATACTTTAAAAAGTCATCTAAATTATTTCCCGGGAAATATTTTTATTTTGATTTCTAATCATTTTCTGTGGATTAATGTTTGACGTGAAACATCTAAAATGAGAAATAAATACTATAAAAAGATAACTAAATTATTTCCCGGGAAATATTTTTTATTTTGATTTCTAAACATTTTCTGTGGATTAAAGTTTCACGTGAAACATTTAAAATAAGAATTAAAAACCTTAAAAAGTCAACTAAATTATTTCCCAAGAAATATTATATTCTGATTTCTAGACACTTTCTGTGGATAAATGTTTCACGTGAAACATTTAAAATAAGAAATAAATACTATAAAAAGATAACTAAATTATTTCCCGGGAAATATTTTGATTTTGATTTTTAGACACTTTCTGTGGATAAATGTTTCACGTGAAACATTTAAAATAAGAAATAAATACTATAAAAAAACAACTAAAATATTTCCCGGGAAATATTTTGATTTTGATTTTTAGACACTTTCTGTGAGTTAAAGTATCATGTGAAACATCTAAAATAAGAAATAAATACTATAAAAAACAACTAAATTATTTCCCAGGAAATATTTTGATTTTGATTTCTAATCATTTTCTGTGGATTAAAGTTTCACGTG
>CAMOQR010000010.1 GCA_946623125.1 uncultured Caryophanales bacterium
GGAGCAGTTAAATTTAGTAGATATAGTATATGAAGTGGTTGATGCTAGAATGCCTTTATCTAGTAAGGTTGTTGATATAGATGATTTAATTAAAAATAAACCTCGTATTTTGGTTTTTACGAAATATGATTTATGTGATAAGACTGAGACTGATCTTATATCCCATTATTACCAAAAACAAGGGTATCGTGTTGTTTGCTTAGATTTGATGAATGGAAATGTTTCTAGTTTAATTCAGATGACAAATGAGGTTATGGCACCGATTCATTTAGAACGTAGTAAGAAAGGATTCAAAGAAAGAGCTACTAGAGTTCTTGTAATTGGATCTCCTAATGTTGGAAAAAGCACTTTGATTAATCGTCTTGTTGGACGTAAGTCTGCAGGTGTTGGTAATACTCCTGGATATACAAAAAACTTATCTTGGATTCGTGTTAATAAAAATATAGAATTATTAGATTCTCCTGGTATTTTATGGCCTAAATTGGAGAATCAGGAGTCTGCACATGTTTTGGCAGCATTGTCTTCTATTAAAGAAGAAATTCTTAATAAAGATGAGATTGCTTGTTTTATATTAAAAAAATTAATGGAATTATATCCTCAAAAAATAAAAGATCGTTATGGAATTGATACTTTGGATGATGATTTTATTGAGGCTTATGAGATGATTGGTAAGAAAAGAGGTGCTTTGTCTAAGGGGGGGATTGTAGATTATGAAAAGGTTTCTAATCTTATTATTCATGATCTTAAAAATAATGCATTTGGTCCTATTACCTTTGACCGTTTATCATGATGGATATTACAGAATGTATACAAGATAATACTAGTTTATATATAGTGGGTGATGATACTCATAAAAGAAGACGTTTTTTTAAAAAAAAGGAACCTAAGATTTATCGTAAACATTTTAATCATGCAGAGTTTATTGGGGAAGAGTTATGTGGAATTAGAAATTTAAGATGTGTTCATTATTTTTTGATTGGGGAAGGATCTTTTCATCTTAATTCTTATATGAATTATGGTGATATTCAAGATAAATGTTATGCTATTAAGTTAGGTTCTTATGATTTTAAAAATCCCGATTCTGAGTATTTTTATATTCGAGATTATTCTAAAAGTTCAAATGTTAATTATTTGGATGTTCTTTTATCCTATACATCTAGTGATAAAAATTATTGTGAATTATTAGATGAAGTTGAAGAGATGTTTGCACTTGATACTTATATGGGGCAGATGGATCGTTTTTCAACTAATATATTGTTTGAACTGGATTCGAAAGATGAAATTCATTTATCCCCATTATTTGATTTTGAATATTCCTTAAAATCCTCTTATTTAGATTCCCATTGTATTTATGGAAATACTTTGTTTCATTTTCGTACTTTAGATGATTATTATGAATTTTTAAATGCTCATCCAGAGTTTTATGATAAATTAAAGAGTTATTTAGATGTTAATTTGGATGATGTTGTACGTAGGTGTTATCAAGTAAGGGGATTAGTTGTACCTAAAGATAAGTATTATTATTATCAAGAATTTGATGAGAATCAAAAAAAATTAATTAAGAAAATTTTACAATGAATAGAAATAATCTTTCTATTTTTTGTTGCAATAATTTTTTTTTCTTGTCAAAATAGATTTAAGTAGGAAGTGATTTGTTTGAGTTTAGAAGAACTATTTCAGACTAGAGAAGGATTATTATTTAAAGAGGCTTATCAAAAGTATACTTTTTTTGATATTATGGATCTTTTTCGATATGAAGATGCAAATACAAATTTTTTAGCAAGTTTTCTAGATTATAAAAGGAATATTTTTGGACTTGGAGAAGAACCTTTAAAGGCTTTTTATCAATTGATATGTCAGAGGGGTAAAGTTATAGGGGATTCTAATTCTTTTTTTGATATTGATCTTTCTTGTCCTAATCCTATTATTGTTAGGGGAGGACTTACTTCTAATTTGCATCCTGATTTAATGATTCTTCAAAATAATTGTTTATTATTATTAGAGGCTAAGTTAGAGTCTTTAGAAAGTCATGAGAATCAGTGTTTGGATTATTTTCAAAAAGTAGAAGAACTTTATCCTAATATTTCTTCTAAAGCATTTGTTTATTTATCTCTTTCTAAGAATGATTCTATATCTGATGAAGAACATTATTTTAAGATAACTTATCAAGATTTAATTGATTCTTTATATGAACCATTTTTAAATCATTCTAAGTTAAGCAAGGAAGGTAAGATTTTTTTAGAACAGTATTTGAATAGTTTTTGTTATTTATATAAAAAAAATTATGTCTCTAATGATTTGTTATATCCAATACCTAGTTCTTTTAGGGAGTATGCTTATTCTTTATATATTTCTAATAAAGAGATTATAGATGCTACTACTAATTATTTGATTGATAAAAAGGAGTCTTCTTTGATTATTTCTGATTTTTTGAATCAAAAGATTTATTCTTCTCATGAAGATATTAGAATGTTTCGTTATTTTTTACTTTGTCTTTCTAAAAAGGAAGAGTTTTCTTATTTAAAAAGTATTTTTCGAAAGAGTTATTTTACTATATTAATAGGGAATCAATATATAAAAATGCATTATGGTTCTTTGATAGAGACTATTGTTTCTATGTTATTTCAGAATCATAATTCTTTCCAAGATATTAATTCTATTATTTCTTATCAGAATTTATCTTTATTGTATATGGAGTCTGATTCTATGTTTTCTTCTTTATCTTTGACGCAGAAGAGTTGGTATAAAGATTATGAGTTTAATGGTAATCATTATCAATTGCTTTCTTCTTATTATTTTGATGAGGTATTGTTGTTTTTGGATGCTTTAAAAAAATCAAATCTTAATATTTGTGGGATTCATGTATTATTATGTAATGGTTATGATGAGGGGGTTACTTTATTATGAAGAAAAAAGATATTTTGAAAAGACTTAGTGAAATTCCACTTTCTAGAGATTCTTTTGTTATTGTTGGAGATGCTAGTATTGTATGTCATGGCCTAAAAAGAGAATGTGAATCTATTTTAGTTTATACGAATTTTAATTTTTCTATTTCTGATATTGAAATTGAACATAATAGTGTTTCATCTTTTGATGTAATTGATGAGTATCATTTTATGAGGCTAGAGGATTGTTTAAAATTAAAAATGAAGGATCCTGTTTCCAATAAAGCCATTATCAAAAAGATTAATCTTTATCTAGAGTGTTTAGATAATTATCACTATGAAAGAGATTTAAGAAAAAAGGGTTATACTTTAATTGGTGGAGTGGATGAAGTTGGAAGAGGACCACTAGTTGGACCTGTTGTTGCGGCTTGTGTTATTTTGCCAGAAGATTTTCATTTAGATGGTCTTACGGATAGTAAAAAATTGAGTGAAGCAAAAAGAGATTATTTTTATGAGGAAATAAAAAAGCAGGCTATTTCTTATGGAATAGGAATCATATCAGAGAAAAGAATTGATGAGATTAATATATATGAGGCTACGAAAGAGGCTATGATGGAGGCTATTCGTAATTGTCATATTCAACCTGATTATGTTTTAACGGATGCGATGAAGTTAGATATTGATATTCCTATTACTCCAATTATTAAGGGAGATTTAAAGAGTATTACGATTAGTGCTGCTAGTGTTATTGCTAAAGTAACTAGAGATCATATGTTATATGAATTGGATAAAAAATATCCTATGTATGATTTTAAGCATAATGTGGGGTATCCTACTAAGAAGCATTTAGATGCTATTTCAAAATATGGTATTATTGAGGAACATCGAAGAAGTTATGGACCTGTAAAAGAATTTTTAGAGAAAAGTGTAAATTTAGGGAAAAAAACAATATAATATAAATAGATAATAGTTGACAAAACTATTTTTTATGGCTATAAATTATAAATGACTGGAGTGATACTGTGGCAAAAAATTTGGTAATTGTGGAAAGCCCAAGTAAAAGTAAAACAATTGAAAAGTATTTAGGAAAAGATTATAAAGTTATGTCTTCAAAGGGACATATTCGTGATTTAGCAACAACAGGTACTTATGGACTTGGGGTTGATATTGAAAATGGATTTAAGCCTAATTATGTTCCTATAAAGGGAAAAAGTAGTGTTATTAAAGAATTAAAAAAGAATGTAAAAGATAGTGATATGATTTATCTTGCAAGCGACCCTGACCGTGAAGGAGAGGCTATTGCTTGGCATTTAAAGGATGCTTTGGGGATAAAGGATAAACAATATAAGAGAGTTTTGTTTAATGAGATTACTCATGATAAAGTAATAGAGGCTATTAATAATCCTACAGTAATTGATGATAATTTAGTTAAAAGCCAAGAGACAAGGAGAATTCTTGATCGTATTATTGGTTTTCGTCTTAGTAAATTATTACAGAATAAGATTGGTGCAAAGAGTGCAGGAAGAGTGCAGAGTGTTGCTTTGAAATTAATTGTTGATAGGGAACGAGAGATAGAGGCGTTTGTTCCAGAAGAATATTGGAAGATTATTGCTGTATTTCCAGAATATGAAGCAGAACTTTTTAAATATAGGGATGAGGAGATTACTCTTCATAATGAAGATGAGGCCAATCATGTTCTTAATTCTTTGAAAGAGGAATATACAGTTGAGTCTGTTGAGAAGAAAGAAAAGGCTAAGAAGAGTAAGTTCCCATTTACAACTTCTACTTTACAACAAGAGGCTTCTACGAAATTAGGTTTTCCTGCTAGAAAGACGATGAGTATTGCTCAAAGGCTTTATGAAGGAATTGATATTGGATCGGAAACTGTTGGTTTAATTACTTATATGAGAACGGATTCTATTCGTTTATCAGATGACTTTGTTCGTCCTGCTATGAAATATATTGAAGAGAATTATGGAAAAAAGTATGTTGGTTACGTGAAGCAGGCTAAGAAAAAAGATAATGTTCAAGATGCTCATGAAGGAATTCGTCCAACTAGTGTATTGAGAGAGCCATCTAAAATGAAACAATATTTAAGTAATGATGAGTTTAAATTATATAGCCTAATTTATAAGAGAACTCTTGCTTCTTTAATGGCTGATGCTAGTGTTAATCAAACTACTATTATTTTTGATAATAATGATTATAAGTTTAAAACAACTGGGCAAATCTTATTATTTGATGGATATTTAAAAGTATATAAAGATTATGAATCTTCTGAGGATAAAATATTACCAGAAGTAGGAGACGGAGAAGTTGCTGTTACGAATCAAGTTGAATCTACACAACATTTTACCCAACCACCTGCGCGTTATAGTGAAGCAAAACTTATTAAAGAGTTAGAAGAGTTGGGAATTGGTAGACCTAGTACTTATGCTACCATAATTGATACGATTAAGAGTCGTGATTATGTTACTTTAGAAGATAAGAAATTTAAGCCTACTAGTGTAGGGATTGAAACAACTGATAAGTTACAAGAATTCTTTAGTGATATTATTAATACAGATTATACACGTGATATGGAAAATGATTTGGATGAAATTGCTGAAGGACATATGGTTTGGAATGAGGTTCTTGCATCTTTTTATAAATTGTTTGAGCCACGTGTTAAAAATGCTTTTAGTGATATGGAAAAAAAAGCGGCAACTGAGACAGGAGAGATGTGTCCAGAATGTGGTAGGCCTTTAGTTGTTCGTCGTGGTAAATATGGAGAGTTTGTTGCATGTAGTAATTATCCTGAATGTAAATATATTAAAAAAGAAGAAGTAGTAGAGAAAGAAATTTGTTCTTGTCCTAATTGTGATGGAATGATTGTTGAAAAGAAGAGTCGCAAGGGAAAGGTTTTTTATGGATGTAATCATTATCCAAAATGTAAGACTGCTTATTGGGATAAGCCAGTTAATCGTAAGTGTCCAGAATGTGGTGAGATGCTAACGGATAAAAATGGAAAGATAAAATGTTCTCAATGTGATTATAAAGAAGAGTAATCTTCTTTTTTTTGTGGTATAATATGTAACCAGAGGTGATGATATGGCAAAAACTCGTTATTATTTATTTGCTAGAGATTGTGAAAGTAATCATCTTTCGGTTATATCTTTTCCAGATGAGAATAATTATTCCAATTGGATTCATTCTTTAGAAGATATTGATTTATATACGTCTCAGTTTTCTACTCGGGAAGAATTTATTCTTTTTTTAAAGAATAATGGACAGATTTCTACCTATGATGTTGATTTCTTTATTGCATCTCGAAACGCAAATAATATACAATATTTAGAACCTATTTTTGGGAAGTCTTCCAGATTATCTGAAATTGCTCATCAAAAGAAGAATGGGTCAATGAACTTAGAAAGTGTTTCTTCTATATTGGATGATTTTAGTCGTAGAATGATGCAGGATTCTTCTTTTTATTATTTTGTTGTTTATGGCTTTAGTGATATTTTTCAGAAATATATTGATTATTATAAACAAAATCGTGGATCTGTTTCTTGTTTTTCTAATAAGTACCGTGATGGTAAGTGGGCCTTTCAATCCTATCCACTACTTCGTAATATCATAGAGTCTTATATTCGATATGAGAATATGGGAAATGATTTTTTTGCAATGTCTAATCAAATTATTAATAAGAAGAAGGAAAGAGATACTTACCATGATATGGTTAATATGATGACAGATAAAGAATATATTAACGGACAATTGTCTTTCTTTGAACCAAACGTTAAAATAGATAAATTGTCTTATATTTTAGAACATTTATCTTCCTTAACTCTTGATTTATTTTCGTCCTCATCTCAAGTTGAATTAAATAATTATTTTAAAAATCAAACTTTTATGGAAGAGTTACGTTCCTTATTAGATCCTAATATTTTAACCTTGTTTTATCAATATGTAAGAGATCAACATGATTTATCTTATTCTCTAGATTATGACTTTTTTTCGATTTCTGATTCTTTGAAAAAAGATAAGAAAATGCTTGTTGATTTACTCATGTCTAATTCAAAACTTTTAGATAAGACATATTCTTTCTTTTTATTGTATAATAAATGTAGGAAGGATCAAGGTGGAGAATATGGAGATGGAAGTTCAGGGAAAGAAAGAATTAAATGAGTTTTTAGAATATTTAAAGTTTCAAAAGAATTATTCTGATTATACGATTCGTAGTTATCAAAATGATATTTGTGAATTTTTAAATCATGTTTCTAGTGAAGGTTTATCTTTTAAAAAACTAGAGTATAGTGATATTCGTTTTTATTTAATGTTTTTAAAGGATGAAAAATGTGATGATAATTCTTCTATTGATCGTAAACTTAGTGCTTTACGTACTTTTTATAAATATTTAGCCAATGAAGGAATTGTTTCAAGTAATGTTTTTTCTTTGGTAAGTGGTCCTAAAAAAAGTAAAAAACTTCCTCGTTATTTTGAATATAATGAGCTTGAAGAGATGTTTTTAGTTCCTGATACTCATACGGCTCTAGGTCAGAGAGATTTGCTTCTTTTGGAGATGCTTTATGCAACTGGGTGTCGTGTTGGGGAACTTGTTTCTATTAAGGTTTCTGATATTGATTTTGGTAGACGTAATATATTAATATTAGGAAAAGGAAATAAAGAAAGATATGTAACATATGGAGAATATTGTGAAGATGCTTTGATGAATTATTTAAATGATGGATATCATTCTTTAAATTGTCAAAATAATGGGTATTTATTTTTAAATCATAATGGTGGTGTTTTAACAGAAAGAGGAGTTCGTTATATTTTAGATCATATTATTAAACAAACTAGTATTCATAAGAATATTTCTCCTCATATGATTCGTCATTCTTTTGCAACACATCTATTAAATGAGGGGTGTGATTTATTAACGGTTCAGAAATTACTTGGACATGAAAGTATTAAAGCAACACAGATTTATACTCATGTTACGACAGATCGACTTAAAGAAGTTTATTTTCGTAGTTTTCCAAGGGCTAAAAAAGATGATTAATCATCTTTTTTTGTTTAATTTACTTTTCTTTTATTTTGTAATTCGTTATAATATTATTAGTTCCTATAAAGGGTGTGATTTTCTATGATAGAAGAATTTCAGTCCGAATATGAATTATATCGAAGAGTATTACCTGCACTTCGATATAAAATTTTTGAATTTTCTGCTCTAGGTTATTTTGATATTGATGAAAAATATCTTTGGAATTATCTATCTCAAAACACTTGGAAGATGGGAAATGGATTAACTTTATATGATATTGTTTTAGATATTTTACAAGTTAATGTGATGGATGTTCTTTCTTATAGAAGATAATACTTTGATAAGGATTTAATAAAAATAGGGAGTGAATAGAATGAAAAAACAAAAGAATGGAAAGAAAAGAGTAATTATTACTTCTCTTATTTTAATTGTTTTGATTGTTGGAATTGGTTTTTCATTTATACCATTATTTAAAAATTTGAAATTTGGATTAGACTTACAAGGTGGTTTTGAAATTCTTTATAAGGCTAGTTCTATTGATGGTTCTAAAATGACAAATGAAAAAATTACAGCAACGTATAAAACATTAAGTAAGAGAATTGATAGTTTAGGGGTTAGTGAACCTGAAATTATTATTGAAGGTAATGATAAAATACGTGTAAAGTTGGCTGGTGTTAAGAATCCAGAAGAGGCTAGAACACAGTTATCTACAGTTGCTACTTTATCATTCCGTGATACGGAAGATAATTTATTGATGAGTAGTGATGTATTAAAAGCAGGTGGTGCTAAAATTAGTCAAGATTCTGCTGGTAATCCTGCTGTTTTATTAACTGTTAAAGATAAAGATAAATTTTATGAAGTTACTAATACCATTAGTAAGCAAGATAATAATATGATTGTTATTTGGCTTGATTATAATGACTTGAGAGATAGTTATGAAAAAGAGGGTAGTAAGTGTGGAACAAGTGAATCTAATTGTTTAAGTGCTGCTACGGTATCTCAAGGATTTGCAAGTGACGTTATTATTCAAGGTAATTTTACACAAGAAGAGGTAAGCAATTTGGTGGATTTAATTAATAGTGGATCTTTACCAAGCAAATTAACTGAGATTAGTTCTAATACAGTTGGTGCATCTTTTGGTGAGAAAACATTATCAACTACTTTAGTTGCTGGTATTATTGCCATTATTGCTATTGCATTTATTCTAATTTTTGTATATCATTTTGCAGGATTTATATCTTCTGTTTCTATGATTCTTTATACCTTTTTAGTATTTGGTGTATTTTGGGTAGTAGGTGGCGTTTTAACATTACCTGGAATTGCTGCTTTGGTACTTGGTATTGGTATGGCGGTAGATTCTAATGTTATTACATTTGCTCGTATTCGTGAAGAATTATTAAAAGGTAGGAGTCTACCTACAGCATTTAATGAGGGTTCTCGTGAAAGTTTTAGTGCTATTTTAGATTCTAATCTTACTACTTTAATTGTTGCTATTATTATGTTTGTGTTAGGAGAATCTAGTATTAAAGGTTTTGCTACGATGTTAATTATCACAATTATAGTTACGATGTTTACTATGGTATTTTTAACTAGATTCTTATTAAAACAATTTGTTAAAACAGATTATTTTAATGATAGGCTTGGATTGTTTTTAAATGTTCGTTCTAGTGATATTCCAGATGTTTCTCGTAATGAGAAAGCAAAACCTAGTAAATTTTCTCAGGTTAACTTCTTAAAACCTCGTTATCTATGTTTAGGCGTTTCTTGTCTTATTATTGTAGTTGGATGTTTCTTCTTTGCTTTTAAGGGATTTCATTTAAGTATTGATTATAAAACCGGTACTGATATTTCTATTGTTACAGATCAGAAAGTAACAAAGACTCAATTAAAAGAGGATTTAAATGAATTGGGATTAAAATCAAGTAGTATTACGATTACATCGGATGAGACTGATATTCGTATTAATGATGCAATTGACGGAGATAAAGTAAAAGAAGTTAATGCTTTCTTTGAAGAAAAATATGATGCTAAAGTAAATATTGGTGTTGTTACAAATATTGTACAAAGAGAACTTGTTAAAAATGCTATTTTATCAGTATTGATTGCATTTTTAGGAATTATTATCTATATTTCTATTCGTTTTAAATTTAGTTATGCTATTGGTGGTACAATTGCTTTAATTCATGATGTTTTGATTATGTTTAGTGTATTTGCAATTTTCCGTTTTGAAGTTAGTTCTATGTTTATTGCAGCAGTTCTTGCAATTATTGGATATTCTATTAATGATACGATTGTTTCTTTTGATCGTGTACGTGAAAATATTCGTAATTACGATTCTAAAAAATTAGATGCTAATGCTTTAGAAGAGATTGTTAATCGCAGTATTCAAGAGACTTTCTCAAGAACAATTTATACAACTATTACTACTGTTTTACCAGTTGTTGTATTAATGGTTCTTGGTTCTCGAGGAATCTTTACTTTTAATATTGCTATGTTAATTGGTTTAATTGCAGGTACTTATTCTTCTATCTTTATTGCAGCAACTTTCTTCTTAATGATAGAAAAACGTTTCTTAGGAAAGAAGAGTAAACCAAAAAAAGTATATAAAGATGATATGGAAGAAAAGATGATTAAAGGAATTAATTGTTAATAAGAATGAGGGGAGATGAGTTCTTTGTCTAAAAAATTAGATGATATAAAATTAGAAGATATAATGGAAAAAGTCCATAATTATATTGAAGATGAAGAACAGATTCGTATTATTGAGAAGGCATATCATTTTGCCTTCTCCAAACATAATGGACAATTTCGTAAGAGTGGGGAGGCTTATATTTATCATCCGATGAATGTTGCTTTGATTCTTACTACTATTTATGCGGATTATGAGACTATATCTGCTGGGCTTTTGCATGATGTTTTAGAAGATTGTGATTGCACACCTGAAGAGATGGAAGAAGAGTTTGGGCCTGTTATTACGAAATTAGTAAAGGGAGTTACTAAATTAAGTAATATTAATTTTTCTACGGAAAATGAATATTTAATTGATTATTATAAAAAAATAATTGTTGGAATGAGTGAAGATGTTCGTGTTATTATTGTAAAACTTGCCGATCGTCTTCATAATATGAGAACTTTGTGGGCTATTCCTGAAGATCGTCAAAAAGTAAAGGCTCATGAGTCTTTAGATATTTTTGCACCGATTGCTCACCATTTAGGTATTCATAAAATTAAAAGTGAATTAGAAGATCTTTCTTTACGTTATTTAAAACCAGATGTCTTTTATGATATTGCTGAAAAATTAAATAAAACAAAAATTGAAAGAGATCGTATTGTTTATGATATGCAAACTGAAATCACTGATTTATTAAATGAGCATCATATTCCACATGAAATTAAGGGTCGTGCGAAATGTATTTATAGTATTTATAATAAGCTTGATAAAGGAAAAAAATTCAGTGATATTTATGATTTGTTGGCTCTTAGAATTCTTGTTAATACAGAACAAGAGTGCTATTTAACTTTGGGTTTAATTCATTCTAAGTTTCGTCCATTACCTAAACGTTTTAAAGATTATATTGCAATGCCAAAACCTAATATGTATCAATCTTTACATACTACTATTTTTGGAATAGATGGATACTTATTTGAAATTCAGATTCGTACTCATGAAATGGATGAGGTTGCTGAAAATGGTATTGCAGCACATTGGTCTTATAAAGAGAATAAAGGAAGTAATAAGAATGCAAATCTTACCAGTACTACAGAGCAAAAATTACAATTTTTTAAATCTATTATTGATTTAAGTCATGATAAGATGACAAGCGAAGAGTTTGTTAATAGTGTAAAAGATGAAGTTTTAAATAATAATATTTATTGTTTTACTCCTAAAGGGGATGTTATGGAATTGCCTCGAGGGGCTACTCCTTTGGATTTTGCTTATAAAATTCATACTAGGGTTGGAGAAACTACTGTAGGTGCTATTGTTAATAATAATATTGTTCCACTTGATTATGAATTAAAAGATAATGATATTGTAAAAATTAATACTAATAAAAATTCTACTCCTTCTAAAGAGTGGCTTAATATGGTTAAATGTAGTACAACTAAGAATAAAATTCGTGCTTTCTTTACTAGAAGTGAAAGAGATATTTATATTGAGCGTGGAAAATATTCTTTAGAAAAAGAATTACGCAAAAGAAAAATTGTTTTTTCAGAGTTTTTACAAGATGAGAATATTAAAAAGATTTGTGATACTATTAAAGTTGATGATTTGGATGATATTTATTTATCAATTGGTAATGGTAAGGCAACTGTTAATGGTGTAATTAATATTATTTATAAAGAAGAGGAGAAAACTCCTCCTAAAGTTGTTAAAGTAACGCCTAAAAATAAAGATGCTGATATTATTGTTAGTGGTATTGATAAAGTTAAAGTAAACTTAGCCAATTGTTGTAATCCAGTTTATGGAGATGAAATTGTTGGTTATATTACGAGAGGAAATGGAATAACAGTACATCGTATTCATTGTCATAATTTGGAGATGTTAGAAGAACGTACTGTTGATGTTAGTTGGAATGATAATACGGATAAAAGGTATTTAACTTGTATTCTTGTACATACAATAGATAATGTAAATCATGTTTTAGATATTATTCAAACCATATCTTCTATGAATGTTAATGTTGATGGTATTAAAATGATTTCTCATGGAGATACTTCTACTTATGAAGTGAATTGTTATGTAACTGGAATTGATCAGTTAAATAAAATGTCTGTTAATTTATTAAAAAATAAGTTTATTGAGAAGATTGAGAGGGCAATGAGATGAGAGTTTTAGTACAGAGAAGTGGAGAATCTTCTGTTTCTGTCAATCATAAAATTGTTGGTCAAATATCACAAGGGTTAGTGTTGTTTGTTGGCTTTACGGATGGAGATAGTCGTGATGAGATTCAGTACTTGGCTAAAAAAGTTGTTAATTTGAGAATTTTTCCTGATGAAGATGGAGTTATGAATAAGAGTTTATTAGATTATGGGGGAAGTATTTTGTCAATTTCTCAATTTACATTATATGCTGATACTCAAAAGGGAAATCGTCCAAGTTATATTCGGGCAATGAAGGGTGAAGAATCAATTCATTTATATGATTTATTTAATGAAGAATTAAGAAAATATGCAGATGTTGAGACTGGAATTTTTGGTGCCGATATGGACGTTTCCATTACGAATATTGGTCCAACTACTATTTTGTTAGAGAGATGATAATATGTTTAAAGATAGATTTAATTATAAAGTGATTAATGCTACTTTTTTGATAATTCTATTTTATGTTTTATTTAATAGTATTAGT
Organism: uncultured Caryophanales bacterium; assembly: GCA_946623125.1. Classification (GTDB taxonomy): domain Bacteria; phylum Bacillota_I; class Bacilli_A; order RF39; family UBA660; genus UBA3789. Next base: position 13,259 of record CAMOQR010000010.1, read on the forward strand.
TTATGGATAGGTATTTTGCATAAATGTATTACGGTTTTAGGACCATTTATCATTGCTTTTGCTTTTGCTTATGCTTTTACACCACTTGTTCGATGGCTTCAAAAAAAGAAAATGAATAAAGGGCTTGCTGTTACCGTTGTTGTTTTGGGAATTGTTGTTTTCTTTGGTATTTTATTATGGATTACACTACCACTTATTTATGATCAGTTATCTTTACTTGCTAAAATGGTAGTTGAAATTATTAATAATTTTGATGCAAGATTTGATGTTAATTTAGGTAGTTATGAAATTAAAATTACGGATTATCTTAATGATTTATTAAAAGAGTTAGGTTCTTTTGCTTCTTCTACAGGTGTAGATATTGTTAATAAGTTTTTAGGTTTTGCTGGTAAATTTATAGTTGGTTTTGTTGGCTTTATTTACTTTTTACTTGATATGGATAAGATTCGTGCTAGTATTCGTGATTGGCTAAAATCTTTTGATTTAAGAGGATTTCAATATATTCAGTTAATGGATGGTGAAATTACAAATTATTTAAAGGGATTAGAAATTTTTATGGTAATTCAGTTTTTTGAATATAGTTTCTTATTCTTAGTAACAGGGCATCCGAACTGGTTAATTTTAGGAATTCTTGCTTGTATTACTACTGTTATTCCTTATTTTGGAGGTTTGATTACCAATTTAATTGCCATTGTTCTTGCTAGTGTTGTATCAACTAAACTTGTTATTTTAACAATTATTATCTGTTTGATTTTCCCACAACTTGATGGATATTTAATTTCTCCTAAAGTATATGGTAAAACGAATAATGTTAATCCTTTAATAACAATTATGGCTGTATCTATTGGAGGCTCTATTGGTGGAGTTGTTGGAATTATTGCAGCATTACCTTGTTATTTATTAATTCGTACAACTTATCATTTCTTTTTAAAGGATTTGCAAAAGGGAATGGTTATGGTAAAAAAGACTATTTAGTCTTTTTTTATGTTATAATGTTTATAAAGGTAGTGGTTATATGTTTTTAGATCGTAATCATATTAATGAGAATTCTTTTCAAAATTTTGCTAAGTTTTTTGGATTATATTTTCCAAAAGAAGAAAATTTTGATGAAAAATTAAATTGTATTTATGATTTGATTGTAAATAAAAAAATAATGGATATCAATGAAATTTCAAAGGTGAGTAATTGTACTTTAGCAGAATGTGTTTTAAAAATTAAATATTTAAAAAATAAAAGAATGATTGGAGATTATTATATTGATACGGTCCATCATCAATTATTAGAATGTAGTGAGGATGATCAAAAATTATTAAAACGTTATACTCCTTTTATTTATCATTCTCATTTACAAATAGATGAAATGATTCCTCAAATGGCAACCTTAAATGTTTATGATTTAAAAGATAAAATTTTTCAAGATTTGAAGCACCTTGATTCTAAGGGGTTATTAAATGGTGTTAAAATAGATGATGTGAATCGTAGAATTATTTATTATTCTTTAGAAAAAAGAAAAGCAGATCCTCAGTATGAATCTATTCATTGTCCTAATTGTGGCGCTTTAAATGATGTTAATGTGTTTGGAAATGCAAAGTGTGGTTATTGTGGATTTATTCTTTCTGGTAGTCAGTTTCATTCCTCTTAAAAATTTTTTTAAATAAAAGACTAGATAGTGTTTTTTCTTTTTTTTAAAAGAGCTATAATAAATATTTAATTGGGGGCTTATTATGATTCGCACAGATTCAAAAACATTATATCGTAAATTAGATCTTGCTCGTAGACTTATGAGGAATGCTAAAAATTCTGATGAGAGATTAGCACTTGTTAATTATATTGGAAATTTATATCATTCTATTTATTGTTTAGGAGAGAAGAATTTAACTTTTGATCATGATAAATCTTTTGGTGGAAAAAAGAATTATAAGAAGTTTATGAGAAAGTTAGATATTTATACAGATCGGCTTCTTCAAAATTATGTTTCTTGTAAAGATTTTCATCAATCTTTTTTTGGGGAAATATTACCTGAGATTGAGGCTAGTATTAATACTGTTCTACCTTCTTCTTATGATGTTGATTCTCAATTTACTAAAGCAGATTTTTTAACTATTGTTCATGATTTTATGAGTAGTCTGAAGTTAGAAGATTTATGGAATTTTTTCTATCAAAATGGAAATATTTATTCTACTGTATCGGGTACAACTCGTGATAATTTAGGATTTACTTTATATAATCCTATTAATGGGGATATTGATCTTTTTGTTAAAGATTTTCAGTATGATATGGAAAGTATGAATACATTAGTTCATGAAATGGGACATGGGTATGATTTAAGTCGTTTTGATGGATCTGTTATTGATTATAATCATTATTTTTATTTGTCTTTTTATGGGGAAGTTGTTTCAAGATTGTTTGAACGATTACTCTTTCGTTATTTGTTAAAAAATAATATCAAAAAAGATACGGTAAAAGATAGAATTCTTTTTTTTGAGGATTTAAATCATGATTTAATATTACAATCTTATATTTTAAGTTTATTAGATGAGAATTTTTTTATAGATGATGATTATTTAGATTTTACTGCAGAGGAAATTGCTAAAATGGTTAAGAAGTATTTTCTAGAAGATGCTGATATTCAAGGGTTTATTAGTCAAATAGATGATATGAATTTATCGGATGTTTATTCTTATTCTTATGGGGATATTATTTCTATCTTTTTATGTGATGCGGTAGAAGAGGATGGGTTTGATACGGAAATATTTTCTTACTTTCTTGATAATCGTAAAGAGTTATTTCAGGAAAGTTTTATGAGAGAATGTGGTTTTGGGCCTGGTAATTATATTAAACAGTATCACAAGGAGTTGAATCTCTTAAAAAGATAATTGTATTAAATTGGTTTTTTGTATATAATATAGGTGACTTTACTTATGTATTAGTTTTAAAGGGAAGAGAGGAGAAGTGTATGATACAAAGACAGAAAGGTTGTAATGATATATATGGAAGAGATGCTAAGGTTTGGAAGTATGTTGATCAAGTAATTGATGCTTTGATGGAAAAATATAATTATAATTATATTCGTACTCCAATTTTTGAAGCAACTGAGCTTTTTCATAGAGGAGTTGGAGAAACAACTGATATTGTTACAAAAGAAAGTTATGATTTTGTTGATAAAGGTGGAAGAAATATAACTCTACGTCCAGAAGGAACTGCTGGAGTTGTTAGAAGTTATATTGAAAATAAAATGTATGGAGATCCTAATCAACCCGTTAAGGTGTATTATAATGGTACGATGTATCGTTATGAAAGACCTCAATCTGGAAGAGATCGGGAATTAACTCAGTTTGGTATGGAAATATTGGGTAGTGATGATCCTTTAAGTGATGCAGAAATTATTAGTGCTGCTGTTAATCTATATAAGATGCTTGGTTTAAAAGAAATTAAAGTTAATATTAACAGTTTAGGAGATAATGATTCTAGAGCAAAATATCGGGATGCTTTGGTTGAATATTTTAAACCACATATCAAAGATTTTTGTGAGGATTGCCAAGAGCGTTTAAATAAAAATCCTCTTCGTATTTTAGATTGTAAAGTTGATAAAGATAATGAGTATTTGAAGAAGGCTCCAAAAACTTTAGATTATTTAAATGATGAAAGTCGCGATCGTTTCGAGAAGGTTCAAGAGTTCTTAGATATTATGCAAATAGAATATGTAATTGATCCTAATATTGTTCGAGGACTTGATTATTATAATCATACTGTTTTTGAAATTGAGGCTAAGGTAGAAGGTTTTGGTTCTAATAATGTATTAGGTGGTGGAGGAAGATATAATGGTCTTGTGAATCAATTAGATGGACCTGATACTCCATGTGTTGGTTTTGCATCAGGAATTGGAAGACTTGTTAAGGCTTTAGAACTTGAAAAAGTTAATCTTCCTATTGTTGAAGATATTGATTTGTTCTTGATGTATGTGAATGATGATGAAAAGAAATATGCTGCATATCTTTCTCAAGAATTACGTCTTGCAGGTTTTATTGTTGATACAGAATATACTGGTCGTGGATTAAAAGGACAATTTAAACAAGCGGATCGTTTAAATGCTAAGTTTACTTGTGTTCTTAATTCAGAAGATTTAAATAACAATGAAGTTAAAATCAAAAATAATCATACAAAAGAAGAAGAAATTATTTCTTTGGATGTATTAATTTATTATTTAGATGAGAAAATTAATGCGGGTATGAGTGATGAATATGAGGAAGGAGAATGTCAATGTCATCATGATCATGAATCTGTAGAGTGTTGTCATCATGGTCATAGCGGATGTTGTCATTCTCATGATGAGTAATTTAAAAAGAGAATTTATTTCTCTTTTTTTTCTTTTTATCTTTTGATATACTTATATATATAAAGTAGGGTGTTTATATGGCAAAAAAAATTAAAGGTGTGAAATTAAAAGAGGCAGATATTCATAAAAATAGTGGAAAAGAAATATCACATACAATTTCTAAAATTAAAGAGAATGAAAGATTTTATACGATTCTTTTAGTTCTTGTTTTTATGGTTACAATATCAGTATCTATTTATATAGGTTTAAGAGTAAATCTATCATCTCTTTCTGCAGACGAGCTATCTACTTATGCATCTGGTTTTAGTTACTCTGGGCAATTGATTCATTTAGATTCTACTAATATTGGAATGGAAAATGCAAAAACATATACGATTTCTTCTTCTAATTTTACAAGTGATGATATTAATTATCTTATGAAGATTGTTTTAGATCAGCATTTTATCAAAGAGTGTAGATGTGAAGATATGATTGCTAGTTATGATCAGATACATTTCTCGTTTGAAGATAAAGAGGTTCGATCATTTTCTAATTCTGATTTAGTTTTAAAGACAGGATTTTTACCTCGTGGTAAAAAGGACAGCCTTCGTGTATCTATTTGGTTAGATGAAAGTGTTGATACGAACGTACATTTTTATGGAAGAATAGAAATAAATGAATTATAGATTCATTTATTTTTTATTTAAAAAATTCTTTTAATATTATTACTGTTTTATTATTTTCTAAATAGGAAAAGTGATCAGCATTTTTATAAATAATTAGACCGGAATTCTTAATTATTTTATTTAATAGATAAGCATCTTTTAATGGAGTATCTTGATCATTTTCTCCCCATATGATTAAGACTTCATCTTCTATTTTTTTATAATATTTTTTTAAATCTTCTGAAATAATATTTTGAAATGTTTTTCTCATTTTTTCTGGAATTGTTTTATAGTCAGAAGATGAATATTTTAAAAATAATTGATTTAATTTTTCTTTTTGTCTTTCTTTAGAGAATGTTAAAATTATTTTTTTTTCTAATTTATATATTTTTTCTTTTATCCATGTTTTTAATTTTTTCCATCTTTTAATACCTGCGACATCTATTAAAACTATTTTATTTGCTTTTATTTGTTCTTTTCCTATTAGAATAGATGTTATTCTTCCACCAAAAGAGTGAGCAATGATGTAGGGATTTTTAATTTTTTCTTTTTTTATCCAATATTTTATACTTTCTGCATAATCATATATTGTAAATTCTTGTTTTAATGGTTTGCTGTTTCCGAATCCTGGATAATCTAGTATATAAATTGTGTGTGTATCTTTGAAAGCATTTATAATATTTGTAAAAGTTTTTCGTGTATTTCCCCATCCTGGTAGTATGATAATAGTATTATTTTGATTTCCTATTTTTTCATAATACCATTTTTGATTTTTATACTGAAAATACATATTTATTCACCTGGTGTATTTTATGATGATTTTTTAAAAGATGTGAAAAGACTTGTTCCTTATTTTAGAATATGATATAATGAAATTGTCAGAGAGATACGAACAGGCTCAATTAAAACCGACTAAAATAACGATACGGGAGTTTTGATCAGTCATCGGTGTTGAATACTTATTTATTAAGGATCCTAATGATGACGTACGAACACCCACCTGCACATACGGTACAGGTTTTATCGTTGCCGACGACGTATCTCAATTCTGACTTTTTTTATTGATTTTTAATAGTAAGAATGATAAAATATGCCTTGATGAGGTGGTGGTATTAATGCTTGTTTTACCAATTGTTAATAAGAGAAGAGTAATGAATGTTGAAATACGTCTAAAGAATGCTTCAAAGATTCGTAAAAATGTGTCTTTTGATGATGCGAAAGAAGGAGATATTATTGTAAATCGAGAGAAGTTTTCAGAATCCTCTTTTCATCATTCTAAAGATATTAATGCTCCCATTGATTTTATTCGTAGTCGTTCTATTTTATATCCTAGAAATTTTTTAATTACCACTCAATTAAAAACAGATTCTAATTGTTATGATGTGTATGAAGTTCCACAACCTCCTAAGAAAGTAAATAGTAATTTAGATAAATTATATAGTAAAACAATTACTGATATGCAAAAGGAAATACCTGGTTCTCCATCTAGAGGAAGATATGTTTCTTTTGAAGATTTAGGAATTGATCATCATTTAAGTAATAGTAAGATTGCTTTACTACAGAGAATAGTAAAAGAAGATCGAAATCCTGAAATGATATCTCGTAAATTACAAGAGGCTGGTATTTCTGATTTAGAGGATACGATTCATTTTTTAGAAAATTTTGATTGTACGGTTATATCAGATTCTGTGATTCCTGAAGATAGTTTACAGGATACCTTAAGAGCACTTGGTTCTATTAATAGTCGTGATTATCGTAATTTAAAAAAATATTATCATATGGCAAAGGCTAATACGGATATTTATACAAAAATTTCCTATATTCATAAAATGATTTATGATAAGCCTCTTACTTTATTAAAAACAGATTCTTTTAAGCAAAAACAATTAATTAAAAAGAAAGAAGAAAGTGATTTTTCAAATGTTGCATAGATTTTCTAGATTTGAAACTTTAATTGGAGATGATAATCTCCTTTTTTTAAAAAATAAAAGTGTTTTAATCCTTGGTTGTGGTGGTGTCGGTAGTTTTGTTTGTGAGGCACTAGCAAGAAGCGGTATTGGTACTTTAATTATTGTTGATTATGATCGTGTTGATATTACCAATATTAATAGGCAGCTTATTGCTCTTGATTCTACTATAGGACAATTTAAAGTGGATGTTATGAAAAAAAGAATTCATGATATTTCACCTGAATGTCGGGTTATTTCAATTTGTGAATTTATTGATTCTGAACATCTTCATCTTTTGTTTCAAAAAAATGTTGATTATGTAGTAGATGCTTGTGATACGGTTTCTACGAAGAAAGCAATTCTTTTGGAATGTATTAAAAGGAATATTCCTATTATTAGTTCTATGGGTACTGGTAATAAATTAGATCCTAGTAAATTGGAAATTATTGATATTCGTAAGACTATTAATGATCCATTGGCTAGGATTATGAGAAAATTTGTAAAGGATGAAAAAATATCTCAAAAAGTAATGGTTCTTAGTTCACGTGAATTGCCAATTAAAATTCATCAACGTACACCTGGTTCTTCTGCTTTTGTTCCATCTTCGGCTGGCCTTTTGATAGCAAGTTATATTGTACGAGATTTTCTAAATTTGTTATAATGGATTAGAGAAGGTGTTGTTATGGATTCTTTTAAAGAGATTCTTCATATTCGATATCAAGGGGATCAATATAAAGTATATTTAAATTCTGATTTAGAGTTTTACTTTTTAAAATTGGTTGGGAATCAGTATTATTATCCTTCAGAGGATGAATATAAAGATTTATATTCTTTCTTTCATTCTTATCCAAAATATGATTATTATTTTAAAAATAATCTTTCTGTAGATCCTAAAATTATTTTAAAGTCTGGAAAAATAATTGCTTTAGCAACTTTTTTATCTCTTCAATTAGGATTTTCTTCTTCTGCATCTAGTGTTTCATCTGAAGTTTCTGATCCTTCTTATCAGGAATACTTTCAATATGATACTGATACTATTTCTGGTAGAGGAGAAAAAAAGGTTTATTATGTAAATGAATATTATGATTCTTTATTACAAATGCCTGTTACTGTTTGTAAGTCCATGAAAGAGTTTAGCAATTATGTTTTTGAGGATCGTCCTACTTATGAAGAGGTATGTGCAACTATTTCTCATAATCCATATATTCCTGAAAAATTTAGAGATTGGTTGTATGAAGGAATCTCTAATCTTTTGTCTGAAATGCCAACTTATGATTTAAGTGTTTTAAATTATAATTTGAAAAATATGGTATGTCAAGGTGTACCTTATTTGGGTGATGGTGTTGTTGGAAACTATAGTGCTTTAACTAATTATGTTTTGTATGTTAATAATGAGGATGATGAAAAATTAAAACCGGTTATTTTACATGAAATCTTAGGGCATGCATCTACAATTGGGGCAAAAATCGAGGATGGTAAAATTGTTCAATATAATCAGTCTTTAATTTATTCTCTTGATCAGAAGGAGCAGTATGTTTTTGATTCTGTTTTAGAAGGAGAGGCTGAAATCATTACTCAGATTGCGATGGGTAAAAAATATGAGGATTATTTTGCCTCTGGTTATTATTCTGAAAGCGAGGCTCTTCGTTGTTTTATAAAAAGTATTCATGATGATAGTCTTCAAAATATGATTGAGAATGGTGGAGTACGATATCTAATCTCTAAAATGAATCAGAATGGAATTGATTATCCTTTATATTTTTTTCAAAGGTTAAATATTATTAGTGATGCGAAAAAACAAGAAGATATTGAGATTATGGATTCTGAAATGGATTTATATGAAGATTTAATGACAGATTATTTTTTGGATTATATAGAATCTTCCAATGATATTGAAGAGTCTTATAGTGATATCTATACTTGGCTTTCTGATCGTGGTTTTCATGATCTTGCTAAAAATGTTGTTTTAAGATTATACGATCGTTATCCTAATAAATTTACTCCTGATGAAGAATCTATTATAAAAAAATAAAAAGTATAAGAAATCTTATACTTTTTTTATAATTTTCGATATAATCCAATTACTTTTCCTAAAATCGTTACCTCTTTTAAGATAATAGGATCCATTGTATCATTTTCTGGTTGTAATCTGAAGTATCCGTTTTCTTTATAAAATGTTTTAACAGTTACTTCATTATCTTCATTCATTGCTACTACAGTTTCACCATTTCTTGCTGTGTTCTGTTTTTCAATAATTAAGATGTCTCCATCATAAATTCCTACGTTGATCATAGATTCTCCACTTACTTTTAAAGTAAATACTTCTTTATTTGTGTTGATTAAATTTGATGGTAGTGAAAAATATTCATCAGGCATTTCAATGGCTTCGATAGGGGAACCGGCAGTTACTTTTCCAAGAAGTGGAACATCCACTATTTTTTCATCTTTTTCTAAATATTCATTTGGTACTAATATTTCTAATGTACGATTTTTATTATCATCTTTTTTAATATATCCTTTTTCCTCTAGTTGTTTTAGATGAAAATGGATTGTTGCTGGGGAAGATAAATTTGCTTCTTCTCCAATTTCTCTAACAGTAGGTGGATAACCATTTTTGGCAATTAATTTTTTTAATATGTCTAATATAAATTTTTGTCTTCCAGTAAGTTTTTCCATAGCATCCCTTCTTTCATTTTTAATTTTAACATTTCTTTTGTAAAATGTCAAACAAATGTTTTAATTTATTCTTGACACGAACAAAATTTCGAACTATACTAAATTTGTAAGATGAAGGGAGAGATGTTTTTATGAATCGTGTAGGAAGTGGTATTAAAACTGGACTAATTATTTTATTAATTTATATTTTGTTTGTTTTATATTTATTATTTGTCAGTAACCGTATGGAATCATTAGATAATCGTTCTTTGGATGAAGATATTTATTTTACTTTAAAAATTGGTGATTAATCTTTAATTATGGTATACTAATAATGGTGATTAACATGAAGAAGATTATATTAGTAGATGGTAATAATTTGTTATTTCGAAGTTTTTATGCTACGGCATACCAAGGCGTTATTATGAGAAATTCAAAAGGATTTCCAACAAATGCTTTATATGGTTTTATTAATATGATGAATAAAATTATTAAAGAAGAAAAACCAAGTTATATTTTAGTGGCTTTTGATAAAGGAAAGACTTTTCGTCATGATAAATATGAGGATTATAAGGCTGGTAGAGCAGCAATGCCTGATGAACTTAAATTACAATTTCCTAAGGCTAAAGAAGTATTGAATACAATGGGTATTAAATATTTTGAAATTGATAATTATGAGGCAGATGACATTATTGGTACTCTTGCAAAAAAAGTAGATGAAGAAGAAGAATTCATTGGTACGATTATTAGTAGTGATAAAGATTTATTGCAATTAATTAGTGATGAGGTTGTTGTTAAATTATTAAAATCCAATGATTCTATTATGATGACCAAAGAAGAATTTCGTAATACTTATCAAGTTGATCCAATTCATATGATTGATTTGAAGGCTTTGATGGGAGATAGTAGTGATAATATACCAGGTGTAAAGGGAATTGGTGAGAAAACTGCTATTTCTTTACTATCTAAATATGGTTCTTTAGATGGTGTTTATGAAAATATTGATAGTATTTCTGGTAAGACAAAAGAAAAACTAGAAAATGATAAAGAAAATGCTTATATGAGCTATGATCTTGCAACTATATATCGTGATGTTGATTTAGGTTTTACTTTAGATGATTGTAAATATGAAGGTTATCATCCAGAAGAGTTTAAGAAAGAATTAGAAGAACTTGAGTTTTTCTCTTTGCTAAAAAAGATTGATTTTTCATCTATTACAGAAGATGAGAAAAAAGAAGAAAAGAGTTTGGAAGTAAAAGATATTTCTGAGTTTACTTTAAAAGATTTTTCATTTTATTTAGAAACAAGAGGATCTATATATAGTAAAAGTACGATTCTTGGAATGGGAATATATGATGGAGAAAAAGGATTCTTTATTCCTTCTGATCAAATTGCAAATTATTCATCTATTTTTTCTAGTGATGTATGTAAATATACTTATGATTTTAAAAAGAGTTTGGTTGTTTTAAATAACATTATATCTTTTCAAAATGTAGAATATGATGCTATGATTGCAACTTATTTGCTAGATTATGTTGTAAAAGATGATATCAGCTTTGTTGCACGTAGTTTTGATTATTCGATAGATGATTATGAGTCCTTATATGGTACGGATAAAAGACCTAAAGAGATTGATTCTGATACTTTAAAGCGTGTTTGTTGTGAGAAGGCGAAATTTATCTATGAGACAAGAGAGGAAATAATAAAGAAATTAACAGAGGAAGAGGAACTTGATTTGTTTCAAAAAATTGAGATGCCATTAACGCGTGTTCTTGCAGATATGGAAAATACGGGTATAAGAGTTGATGCTTCTTATTTGAAAGAGGTTGCAAAGAATTTAGAAAAACAAATGGTAGAAGTAGAAGATGAAATTTATCAAATGGCTGGTTCTAAGTTTAATATTATGAGTCCTTCTCAATTAGCAAATGTTTTATTTGTTGATTTAAAGATTCCGTATCCTAAGAAGATTAAGGACAATAAATATTCTACTAGTAAAGATATTTTGGATAAAATTATTCCTTTGCATCCTATTGTATCCAAGGTTTTAGAATATCGGACTTTAGCAAAATTATATACGAATTATGCGGTTGGATTGCAAGAAGAGATTAGAGAAGATGGAAGAATTCATACCATTTTTACTCAAACATTAACAAGAACAGGAAGACTTTCTAGTATTGAGCCTAATTTACAAAATATTCCAGCACGAAGTGATTTTTCTAAAATTATTCGTACTGCCTTTATTCCAGATGATAATTCTGTTTTATTATCTAGTGATTATTCTCAAGTTGAACTTCGTATTTTTGCTCATATTTCTCATGAGAAAAATTTAATTCAAGCATTTATTGATGAAAAAGATATTCATGCAAAAACTGCTGCTGACATTTTTCATGTACCAGAAGAGAACGTTACAAAAGATATGAGACGTACTGCTAAGGCTGTTAATTTTGGTATTTTATATGGTATTAGTGGATTTGGTTTATCAGAAGATTTAGGTATTGATATTGCTACGGCTAAAAATTTTATTGATAATTATTTGCAGACTTATCCTGGTATTTCTCAATATATGGAAAATGAGAAGGCTAAGGCTTATCAATTTGGATATGTTAAAACTTTAATGAACCGTAAAAGAGTTATTGAAGAGTTAAAAAATAAGAATTATATGATTCGTAGTAGTGGAGAGAGAATGGCTCTTAATACTCCAATTCAAGGAACTGCTGCAGATATTTTAAAGAAGGCAATGGTAGAAATATATGATGAATTTCAAAAGAGAAATTTAAAAAGTAAAATGTTAATTCAAGTTCATGATGAATTGGTATTTAATGTTTTAAAAGATGAGCTTGATGAAGTAAAATCTCTTGTTAAAAATATTATGGAAAATACATTTCAATTAGATGTACCATTGAAAGTTGATATTGAGGTTGGTAATAACTGGTATGAAGCAAAATAGAATATGTAGTAAGTAGGTGATGGATATGCCAGAAAAACCAGAAGTAATTACAGTTGCTAAAAAATTGGAAGAGAAGATTCTTTCTAAAACAATAACAGGATGTCATGTATTGTGGGATAATATTATTGCTGAACCAAGTGTTTCTGATTTTGAAAAGCAAATTATTGGGGAGAAGATCCATTCTATTTCAACTAGAGGGAAGTTTATTGTAATAGAATTGGATCACTATTCTTTATTAATTCATCTAAGAATGGAAGGAAAATTCTTTTTTCGGATGATTGGTGATGAATTTCAAAAACATGAACATGTTGAGTTTCAATTAGATCATAAAGTAAGTCTTAGATATCATGATGTTCGAAAATTTGGAAAAATGTACTTGATATTAAAAGAAGATACTTATAAAGTAAAACCTTTATCGTTGCTTGGTGTTGAGTACTATGATTCATCTTTTACAGGAGAGTATTTATATCGTTGCTTTCAAAAGAAGAATCTTCCAATTAAAAGTGTTTTACTTGATCAGAGTATCATATCTGGAATTGGAAATATTTATGATGATGAAATATTGTTTTTAAGTCATATCCATCCTTTAAAAAAAGCATCTTCTTTAACTAAAAAAGATTGTGATGCGATTGCTTTTCATACCAAAAATATTTTAGAACATGCAGTTTTATTAGGAGGTACTACAATTCGAAGTTTTACTTCTAGTGAAGGAGTTCATGGACTTTTTCAAAATGAACTTTTAGTTCATGGGAAGGAAAATGAGCCTTGTCCAAATTGTGGTATGAAAATTCAAAAGATATTTGTAAATGGACGTGGAACTTATTATTGTTCTTGTTGTCAAAAACAAAAAAAATAATAGTGTATTACTATTATTTTTTTTTATTTTATTATATAATGTTATCGTATATTAGGGTTTGGCTAGGAGGATGCTTTATGAAAAAAACAAAAGTGATATGTAGTATTGGACCAGTTAGTAATAATGTTGATGTAATGACAGAATTGGTTTTAAATGGAATGAATTGTGCACGTATTAATCTTTCCCATGCAGATCATGAAAGTATTAAAGAAACGATTAGTGTTGTAAGAAAAGTAAGAAAAAAAACAGGGTTACCTGTTGCTATTATGTATGATACTAAAGGACCTGAATTTCGTACTCTAGAAATTGCTCGTAATGGTTTTTTTGTTACGAAAGATCAAACAATTAAAATTACGAAAAAACCTGTACTTGGAAATAAAGGACAATTTAGTGTAAATCATCCGGAGGCTATTGATTTTATTAAATTAGGGGATCATGTATTAGTTGATAATGCACTTCTTGATTTATTAGTCATTGAAAAAGGGGATGATTATGTAATTGTTAAGGCTTTAAATGATGGAGAAATTAAAAGTCATAAAACAATTAATGTACCTGGTGTTAATCTTAATTTATCTTTTGTCAGTGATAATGATCGGGAAGATATTATTTTTGCAGCAAAGCATTCTTGTGATTATCTTGCTTTATCTTTTGTTGAAACGAGAGAAGATGTTTTACAGGTGCGTAAATTAATTGAAGAGGCTGGGGGAGATGCTAGAATTATTTCTAAGATTGAGAGTCAGGCAGGAATTGATAATATTGATGATATTATTGAGGTTAGTGATGGTATCATGGTTGCTCGAGGGGATTTAGGAGTAGAGGTTCCTATGGAATATTTACCAGTTTTACAAAAAGAAATTATTCGTAAGTGTCGTGAAAATGGTAAATTTGCTATTGTTGCTACAGAGATGCTAGCATCTATGTATACCAATCCTCGTCCTACTCGGGCTGAGGTTTCTGATATTGCCAATGCGGTTATTGATGGAACTGATTGTGTGATGTTATCAGGTGAGACAACTGTTGGAAAATATCCAGTAGAGGCAGTATCTATTATGAGTCGTATTTGTGAGTATGTGGAGTCAACGATTGATTATACAAAACATACGGCTTATAAACGTCAGATTGGTATTTCTGATACGATTGCAAAATTAGTTGTAGATGCAGTAGAATATGATGATATTAAATTGATTGTTACAACTACTATGACTGGTTATACGGCAAGAAAGATTAGTAATTTGAGACCAAATTGTACGATTTTAGCATGCTGTCCTTCTAATCATATTGCGGAAAAGGTTGCATTAAATTTTGGAGTTGAGCCAGTTGTTACAGAAGTATTTGAACATACTGATGAGATGATTGATGTTGCTAAAAAAATTGCAAAAGAAACTTTTCATTTGCAATCTGGTGATTTGATTATAGTTACTGGAGGCTTTCCTTTAGGTAAGTCTAGAACAACCAACTCTATTCGCATTTTAGAAGTATAGAAAAACAACCTTATTTGGTTGTTTTTTCTTTTAATTCAAAATACAAGTCATATAATTTTTGAGTTCCATTTTCAAGATGATAATAATATAGTATATATGGAATAAATAAACATAGTGTAATTATAAAAAGAATTAATAGCGAGATTGTTTCAAAATATAATAATCCTATTAAAAATAGAATTGTTGCAATTCCTGTAAAAAAAGTAACAATTAAATGAACTAATCTTTCATGTTGATAGAACTGTATTTTGGTTAAAACATCACTTACAAATTCTTTTGTTATTTCTTTTTCGTTTTTCTTTTTTTCTAATTCATTAATATAATCACTTAGTTTTTGTTTCATTCCATTTTTTCTCCTATTCCTCTATTATCAAAATTTCCATTCATTATTAATTCATGGATTTCTTCTTCTTTTGTATCAAGGTATACTTCTTCAATACGATCAACTCTACATTTTTCTGCTTTGATGATGGCTTCTATTTTATTTACAGCATTATCAATTTCATCATTTACTACAACATAATTGTATTTTGTTACTTCATTGATTTCTTTATAGGCTTCATGAAAACGTTTCATGATTTTTTCATTATCTTCTGTACCTCGCATTTTAAGTCTCTTAATTAATTCTTTCATAGAAGGTGGCATGATGAAGATGAATAATGCTTCTGGAATCAATTTTTTGATGTTCATGGCTCCTTCAATTTCAATTTCTAGGATGACATCTATTCCTTGATTTATTTTTTCCTTGATGTATTTTTTGGGAGTTCCATAATAATTATCGGCGTATTTTGTATATTCTAAAAAATAATTTTCTTTTATTCTTTTTTCAAATTCTTCTTTTGTTAGGTAGCAGTAGTTTATTCCTTCTTGTTCTCCTTCTCTTGGGGCTCTACTAGTTGCCGATACAGATAACCATAAAGATTTTTTATTATTTTCTAATAAATGCTTAATAATCGTTCCTTTTCCGGCTCCTGATGGGGCACTAATTACAATAATTTGACCTGTTTTTTTATTCTTTATCATTTTGATCTCCTATTATTATTCTTTCAAATTCTTTTTTATCTAAATTCTCTTTTTTGGGAATATCATATATCTTTGTTGTTTCTATTTCAAATTCTAACATAGAATCTTTTTCTTTTGATATTTTACTTATGATAGGAAGAGTAACATCTTTTTTTATCTGATTTAAATAGTATTTTCCTTTTTCATTTAATCCGAGAATTCGAATATAGGAAATATCTTTCCATTCTTCTTTCTCTTTCTTTGTAAAATTACATAAAATATGATTTAACATTCTCATGATTTTATTGTAGGTAAATCTTTTACTTTTTACTTTTTCTATTAATTCTTCTATTGTATTTACAGATGTGATTTCTTTTTTTAAAGTATGTTCCATTCCTTCATTTACAGTTTCATAAATAGATAAATCTTTTTCTGTGATAATTTTATATTTTAAGATGTCAAAATAATCATTCCAATGATGTGTATTTTTTAAATAAGGATATACTTCCGGTGGGACATATTCTTGGACTTTCTCCTTCCTGTTTATGGCCTCTCGGATAGATGAGGCACTTGAGAAGGATTGAAGATTTTTATCATGATAATTATTGATTCTTTTGATTGTTTCTGCTTTTATTTGATAGTTATTTTGAATTATTGTTTTTAAATAACTGATTCCTAATAAATCATTTGGTGTATTTATATTTTTTCCTGTTAAATCATAGACTGCTTTTGAAATGGCAGTTGGATAGTTATTTCCAAATTTAGAATATATTTTTACTAGTTTTTCAAAGTCATCATTTTCAATTTGCGTTTTAGCAATAATCTCTAAATCTTCTATATTATCGGATTCACTTCCAAATATTAGTTTTTCTACTTTTAAGTTTTCTAATATGGTTATAGCACCATATGCGAAAAAGTCTGCTGATTGTGTTGCGAATGGATAGGGTAGTTCTATTACGAGATCTACTCCCATTTTTAGTGCAATTTCTGTTCTTTTCCATTTGTCGATGATTGAAATATCTCCTCTTTGGGTAAAGCCTCCATTCATTACAACAATGATTGCATATTCAGGATATTTTTCTTTTATTGTATTTAAATGATATAAATGACCATAGGTAAAAGGGTTGTATTCTGCGATAATTCCAATTGCTTTCATTTTATCCCTCTTTTCTTTGAATGTATTTTATCATATTCTTTCTCTTTTTACAATTGTTCTAAGATTAATGAGCTTTTCATATATATTTCATGTAAAGTTCTTATTTTTTATCTATTTCTATTATGGAAAATAAAAAGTGTGATATAATTTGATTGAGTGGAGGGTGAGATATGAGAGCAATTATTGTTGCCGGTGGTACGGGTGGACATATCTATCCTGCTATTGCTATTATGAATAAAATAAAAGAAAAGGAAGATTCTTCTGAATTTTTATATATTGGTACGAATGATCGAATGGAAAAAGATATTATTCCTAAGATGGGAATTTCTTTTATTGGACTTGATATGAAAGGATTAAATCGTCATAGTCTTTTATCAAATGCACAAGTATTATCCATGTTTTTTAAGGCTGTTTCTCGTAGTAAAAAGATTATTAAAGATTTTCAACCGGATGTTGTGATTGGGGCAGGTGGTTATATTACGGCTCCTGTTTTATATGCTGCTTCTCAGTGTCATATTCCTACTTTGATTCATGAACAAAACTCTATTCCAGGAGTTTCCAATCGTTTTATTAGTCGTTTTGCAGATCGTATTTGTGTATCTTTACCAAATAGTCTTTCTTTATTTCCAAAAGACAAATGTGTATATACAGGAAATCCTAGAAGTGAAGAAATTATTAAGACAGATAAAATGCTAAAGACTGATTTTGGTTTTGTAGAGAATAAAAAATTAGTAATTATTGTTATGGGGTCATTAGGAAGTACTACTATGACAGAAAAGTTGAAAGAGTTAATTCCATCTTTTACTGGTAAAGATTACCAAGTCTTAATTATTACTGGTAAAAAGTATTTTGATGACTATAAAGATATTTCAGTTGGGGATAATGTTCGTATTGTTCCTTTTATGGATAATTTAATTCAATTAATGAAAGATACCGATTTGATGGTATCTCGTGCAGGGGCATCTACGATTGCCGAGATTACAGCAATAGGGCTTCCTGCAATTTTAGTTCCTTCTCCTTATGTTACTGCAAATCATCAATTTAAAAATGCAAAAGAATTATCTGATGCTGGTGCTTGTGTCATTGTTGAAGAAAAAGATTTTTCAAAGGATGTTATTTTAAATGAAATTGATTCTTTAATTCATGATTCTTTGAAAATGGCTGAGATGTCTCGTTGTAGTAAAAAGTTTGGAATTAGTGATTCTTCTACCCGTATTTATGAGGAAATTAGAAAGATAATTAGGTGATTAAAATGAATGACACAATTGAAAAAATCAAAAAATTAAATCTAGGAAAAGTAGAAGAGAAGGTATCTTTAAAAAAGTATACAACTTATTGTGTTGGTGGTATTGCTAGAGCAATTGTTTATCCTAAAAATACTACTGCTTTGGTTCGATTATTAAAAATTCTACGTGGAGATAATATTCCTTTTAAAATTTTAGGGAATGGCTCTAATTTGCTTTTTAGTGATAAGCCATATGAAGGAGTTTTAATTAAATTAAGTGAATTTAATACGATGAAGTATATTGGAAAAAAGAAAGTTCGTGTTGGGGCTGGATATTCTTTAATTAAACTTTCTCTTCAGACTGCAAAAAAAGGGTTAACTGGTTTGGAGTTTGCATCAGGAATTCCTGGTAGTGTAGGTGGAGCAGTTTTTATGAATGCAGGTGCTTATAAATCAGATATGGGGTATGTTGTTCAATCTGTAAAAGTATTAACTCCTGAGTTAAAAGTGATTACTTTAGTGAATAAAGAGATGGATTTTCATTATCGTAGTTCTTTTTTACAGTCTCATCCTGGTTTCATTTGTTTAGAGGCTGTTATTCAATTAGAAATTGGAAAAAAGGATGCTATTGAGGAGATCATTCGAGAAAGAAGAGCAAGAAGAATGGAGTCTCAACCTTTAGAATATCCGTCAGCTGGAAGTGTATTCCGTAATCCTACTGATAATTTTGCAGGTAAATTAATTGAAGATGTTGGACTTAAAGGCTTTCAAAAAGGGGGAGCCATGGTAAGTGATAAGCATGCTAATTTTATTATCAATTATAAAAATGCTACGAGTAGTGATATTAAATATTTAATTGATATGTGTCATGATAAAGTTTTAGATGAATATGGAATTGATATGAAAATAGAACAAGAATTTGTTAATTGGGAGTAGATTTATGGCTAAAAAAGTTGTTAAAAAAACAAGAATTAAACTATTCAATTTATTGCTAGTTCTTCTTATTTTAACAGGACTATTTTTTGGTGTAAAATTTTTATTTCAAATTCCTATTCAAAATATTATAATAGTTGGAAATCAATATTTAGAAGATGATTATATTCTAAATCTTACTGATATTGGGGATTATCCTTCTTTTTTATTAACTCCCATCCATTCTAATGAGGAAAAAATTTCAAAATCTAATTATATTGATTCTTGTAAGATTCGAAAGAAGTGGGGTTTTTTATTAGAAATAGAGATTAATGAGAATCGTGCTTTATTTTATGATATGAATCAAGAAAAGTTTGTTTTTAATAATGGTGAAAGTGTTGAAAAAGATGATATTTCACGTTCTTTTCGTGTTCCTAGATTATTAAATTATGTACCTGATAAAAAGTTTAAAAAGTTTTTAAAAGGAATGGGTAATATAAAAAATGATATTTTATCTAAGATTAGTGATATTGAATATCAACCAAATGATTATGATAAAGATCGTTTCTTATTATATATGGATGATGGAAATATGGTATATCTTACTTTGACTAAGTTTAAGATGATAAATCAGTATAATAATGTATTATCTCAATTAGAAAATCATAAGGGTATTTTGTATTTAGATTCTGGAAATCATTTTCAAATTAAGGAGTAGTTATGTGTATTATAAAAAAAATAGTTCCATATGTTTTTCTTTATTGTTTTATCTTACTTTGTCTAATTTTATTTGGATATAATAATACGGATAATATTTGGAATTTTGGTATGGCATTTGCGATACGGAATGGAGAAATTCCTTATGTAGATTTTAATATTATTACAACACCACTTTATGCTTTTTGCATGAGTCTTTTTTTGTTATTTAAAAAGAGTTATTTCTTATTTTTAATGGGCCAATCTTTTTTATGTGTTTGTTTTTTTTCTCTTATTTATAAAATGATTGGTAAAAAGATTGTTTTTTTAATTCCTATTATTTTTTTATCTTCTTGTTACATGATTTTTCCGAATTATAATTTTTTAGTTACTTTTTTTATTTTGCTTCTTATTTATTATGATTCAAAAAATGGTAATGATTATTGGATTGGATTTTTATTAGGATTATTGTTTCTTACTAAACATACCATAGGTTTTGTTTTTATTGTCTTTTCCCTTATTTCTACTTTTTCTACTTCTAAGAGTTGGAAGAGAGTATTAGGGTGTATTGTTCCTTTGTTTTTCTTCTTTTTCTATTTAGTTTTTACAAATTCTCTTTCTTCTTTTATCAATCTATCCATTATGGGGTTATTTGATTTTGGACATGATAATGGAGGCGTTTTATATTTTTTCCTTATTTTATCATTTTTCATTTTCCTTTATACTATTTATCATTTTTATAAAGAACCTAAAAATAAAAACAATTATTATTTATTTGCCAGTATAAGTTTTGTTTTTCCTATTTGTGATTTTTTTCATTTTAATTATTTATTATTGATATTTTTTGTTCTTTTTCTATCTCGAAAGGATTTTGTTTTAAAAAAATATTATTATATCTCTTATATTTTTGTATTATTTTTCTTTATTTTAAATATTCGTAATAATATTGATACTTATCGATCTTTTTCTTTTTCTTCTCTTCCACATTTTGAGGGATTGGTTGTGACGAGGGAGTTAGATTCTTATTTAAGAATGGTAAAAAGTCAATATCAAAAAAGAAAAAACTCTGTGATGATTAGTATGTCTAATATGATTTTTGATGTATCTCTTGATCATAAAATCACATATTTTGATATTCCTTTATATGGTAATTTTGGATATCATGGAGTAGATTCTATGATTTTAAAAATAGAAGATATGCATGATACTTATTTTTATATTCAAGATAGTCATAATGTTCAATTTTGTATTGAACTAAATCAGTATATTAGAAAACATTATGAATTAATTGATAAAATAGAGGGGTATGAAATTTATTATAAAAAATAAATTGTTTATGATATACTAAAAAAGTAGGATGTGATTTATATGTATTTTGATCCAGGAACTGGAAGTTTAGTAATTCAATTGTTATTAGCCTTTTTTGCATCTATTGGTGCTTTTTTTGCTTTTTTTCGTACGAAAATAAAAGGATTATTTCATAGAAAAGATGATGAAAATGAAAAAAAATAGAGACTTTTCTTCTTTCAGAGATCCTTCTGGATATATCTATTATCAAGATGGGGTTGTTATGAGATATATATATCCCTGTTATTTTAAACAATATGATCATTTGATGAGGAGTGGATTATATCAAGAATTAGTTGAGAAGGGGCTTTTAATACCTCATGAAGAAGTAGAAAGAGATTCTAATCACATTCTTTTGAAAGTTCAAAAGATTCCTTTTATTTCTTATTCTTATGAATGGGTTTTTGAACAATTAAAAGATGCTGCTTTATTAACTCTTTCCGTTTTACAAATTTCTTTAAAGTATGGAATGATTTTAAAAGACTGTAGTAGTTATAATGTACAGTTTTTAAAGGGAAAAGCAATTTTTATCGATACCTTATCTTTTGATTTTTATCAAGATAATATGCCTTGGTTATCTTATGGACAGTTTAGTAGACATTTTCTTGCTCCTTTAATTTTAATGAAATATGTCGATTATCGATTAAACTCTCTTATGAAAAATTATATTGACGGAATTCCTTTAGATTTATGTTCTCATTTATTAGGAAGAAGAGGGGGATTTATTGGATATTCTCATATAAAATTACAGAATAAGAGTATACAAAATCATCAAATGGATGGTAGAGAAGAAGTACCTCAAGTTCATATTTCTAAAAAGTCTTTATTTCAGATGATTCAAATGGTAGAAAGACAAATTAAAAGACTTTCTTTAAAAGATTTTTCTAGTGAATGGGATGACTATTATCAAAATTCGAATTATTTTGATGCGATGAATGAAAAGAAAAGAATTATTTCTGAAATGTGTCAGAAAATAAGTATATCAGATGATTCTCTTTCTTTTGATTTAGGGGGGAATGATGGAAGATTTTCTTCTTTGATATATCATATTTTTCATAATCATGTTGTATCTTTTGATATTGATTCAAATGCAGTTAGTCGCAATTATTTAAAGAATAAGGAAAAACAAACTTCTATTTTACCTCTTGTTATGGATTTTACAAATCCATCTAGTGGGATAGGATTTGCAAATTGTGAAAGAATGAGTTTTATGGAAAGAGGAGGAGCATCTCTTACTTTAGTTTTAGCCTTTCTTCATCATTTAGTGATTTCTAATAACTTATCTTTTGAAATGGTATCTCATTTTCTTTCGTCTATTACGCATTATCTTATTATTGAATTTGTACCTAAAGAGGATTCTCAAGTACAATTACTTTTAAAAACAAGAGAAGATATTTTTAAAGATTATGATATTCAGCATTTCAAAGATGTATTTTCAAATGATTTTAATATTTTAGAAGAGGTTTTAATTCCTAACACGAAAAGGACTTTATTCTTAATGGAGGTTTTGAAATGAAAAATAAATATTTTTCAGTTTTTACAATTCTTCCTGTTTTGTTTTCTTTTACTTGTCTTTTGTTCTTATATACTTCTAATTTTTCTATTAATGGTGCAAGTTATGAGATATTTTTTGTTGAAGTTCTTAAAGTGTTCTTCTTATTTTTTATGATACATATACTTTTCTATTTTATCATGTCTCGTTTTTCTTTCTTTCCTCATTTTCTTCTTTATTTTGAATTGCTTTTTATTCTGTTTTTTTTCTTAAAATTTCCTGTATGGATTTTATTCCTTTCTTTTTTTATTCTTTTATCTTTTAAAAAAGTATCTGTTACGTTTTCTGCTTTTTTTGATGCTTTTACTACTATTTTTTCTATTATGACGTGTTTTTTATTTCTTTATCATTTTGGATTATCCCTTTATTATATTGCATCTTTTCATAATAGAGAAAAAGTAGTAGAACCACAGTATCCTACTAATATTGATTCTTCTCTTCCTAGTCCTAATATTTATTGGATTCATATGGATGGAATGCCTAGTCTTTCTTTTATGGAAAAGTATTATGATGCTTCTTATCCTGAGTTTACTAACTTTTTAGAAGAGCATCAGTTTCGTACTTCATTTGATTCATCTCTTCAAGTAGGTCATCATACTTTAACTTCTTTGGCTGCTATGTATAATCCTAATTATTATGATTCTTTTTTGAAGAGTTATTTAAAAGAACTTGATGATTGTTCTATCAAGCATTGCAAAGTGAAGGATACAGTTTCTTTTGATGAGATTACTTATCATAGACTTTATAATGAGATGTTTCATGCTTTTCAAAAGAAGGGATATTCTATTGTTTCTGTTACAGAATTTAATCAATATACTTCTTTTTTAAGTGATTATACTTATGATCTTTCTTCTTTAAATGCTTCTTTTATTCCTAAGTATTCTCATATTTCGGACGAAGATACATTTTCTTATATTTATGATAGTCATTTTCATTCTTTTATTCAAAATATATTTGGTTATTCTTATCCTTTAAAGAATTATACTTCTCAAAAAGTAAAATATTCTAATTTTTCTGCATATCCATTTATTTCTAAAAGTTCTTATTTACCAGTGCGTGCTGCCCTTAGTGGGATTGAGGATAGTAAATTATCTCTTTCAAATCCTAGGTTTACTTTTATTGACCAATCTATTATGCATCTTAATTGGAATTATGATGAGAATGGTAAAAAAATTGGGGATCATAATACCAATTTAGATGATTTTTTGGGGAATTATACTTATACATTGAAATTATTAGAAGAGATGATTTTATATATTCAAGATAGGGATCCTTCTAGTGTTATTATTATTCAGGGGGATCATGGAATTCATTTTTTAGATGAAAAAACTTTAATGAATTATTTCCATATTAGTAGAGAAGAGACTCTTTCTTTTAGAAATTCTGTTATGAGTGCTTGCTTTATTCCAGATAAATCTTTGGATAATCAAAAGATACTTGATAATCCTTTAAATATTAGTAGATATTTAATAAATCATTATGTTGGAAATAATTATGAATACCTCAAATAATATTTGCAAAAATAATAAAATATTGTATAATTAATTTTAAGGTAGGAGATGAGGATTGTGAGCGATGTTTATACTGGTATTGATTTAGGTACAGATAGCATTAAAATCATAGTTTGTGAAAAATTTCATGATCAATATCATGTGTTGGCAACTCATTGTGCATCATCTGCTGGCATTAAAGATGGATTTGTTGTTGATATGAAGTCTTGTGTTAATAGTGTGAAAAATGCTGTTAAAAATGCAAATGATCTTTTGGGAATTGCTATTAATAAAGTGGTTTGTTGTGTTCCTCCAAAAGATTGTAAGATGGATATTGTAAGTGGTTCGTGTTCTGTAGTAGATTATAATGAAATAACAGGACTTGATGTTAGTAATGTATTGTTGGATGCTTTGAAAAAAGTAAATCTTACAAATGATGAATTGGTTACTGCTATGCCTATACATTTTACGATTGATGATGATGTTGTTGTTCATGATCCTAAAGGTATGCATGGTAGTGTTTTAAATGCTAAAGTTGTTGTAAGTACTACGCCGAAAGAGCCTTTATATCGTATTTTAGAAGTATTGAAGTTAAGTGGTTTAGAAACTGTTGATATTTGTTATTCTTCTTTTGGGGATTATTATTCTTTGGCAGATAAGAAGTATGATGAATTGGTTGGTGCGATTATTAATATTGGGGAAGAATCTACCAATGTTTCTGTGTTTAATCGTGGAATTCAAATAAAAAATGGAGTTTTACCTGTAGGAAGTAAAAACGTTGATAAAGATTTAATGTATGCATTTAAGGCTAAATTAAGTGATTGTCGAGAGTTAAAAGAAGAGTTTGCAATTTCTGTTTCTGCTTTGGCTAGTGAGGATGATATTTGGGATTTGACAGTTGATAATAATGAGGTAAAAAAAGTTTCTCAATTGTCTGTTTCTAAGGTAGTTGAGGCGCGTGTTCGTGAAATTTTAAAACTTGCCAAAAATGAAATAAAAAACTTAACAAATAGAGAAATACGTTATATAATGATAACAGGTGGCTTAAGCGAATTGGCTGGTTTTTCTACTTTGGTAGAACAGGAATTTGGTTTCGTTGCTAAAGTAGGAAATATTCCTATAATTGGAATTCGACATAATAAGTTTAGTAGTTGTTTTGGAATTATTAAATTTTTTAATGATAAATTGGAATTAAGAGGAAAAGATTATAACATGTTTACGAAGGAAGAGTTGGAGTCTATAATGTTATCTTCCCGCGATATGTCTGGAAATAACCTAACTAGTAAAATGTTTGATCATTATTTTGATGATTAGGAGGAAATGATATGATAGGCGGATTAGAAATGGATCAATTGGCCAAGATTAAGGTTATTGGTTTAGGTGGCGGTGGTGGAAATGCCGTTAATCGAATGATAGAGTCTGGTGTTAAGGGCGTTGAGTTTATTGCTGCTAACACTGATTTACAAGTTTTAAATACATCTAAGGCTGA
The DNA here is from genome assembly GCA_946623125.1 of uncultured Caryophanales bacterium. Taxonomy (GTDB): domain Bacteria; phylum Bacillota_I; class Bacilli_A; order RF39; family UBA660; genus UBA3789. The sequence continues at coordinate 38,996 of CAMOQR010000010.1, forward strand.
TGTTAAAATTCAAATTGGCGCTACTTTAACAGATGGCCTTGGTGCTGGTGGAAAGCCTGAAGTTGGAAAAGAATCTGCAGTTGAATCTAAAAAAGAGATTGAGGATGCTTTGAGTGGTGCTGATATGGTTTTTATCACTGCTGGAATGGGTGGTGGAACTGGAACCGGTGCTGCTAGTATTGTTGCAGAAATTGCTCAAGGTTTAGGTGCTTTAACTGTTGCAATTGTTACAAAGCCATTTTCTTTTGAAGGAAAGAGAAGAATGGATAATGCTTTGGCTGGAATTGAAGAGTTAAGAAAACATGTTGATACTTTAATTGTTATTCCAAATGATCGTTTACGTGAGATTATTGATAAATCTACTCCAATGTTAGAGGCATTTAAAGAGGTTGATAATGTTCTTCGTCGTGGTGTTCAATCTATTTCTGATTTGATTGCTGTTGTTGGACTTGTTAACTTGGATTTTGCAGATGTTAAAGCAATTATGGAAAAATCTGGACGTGCCATTATTGGTATCGGTATTGGTATGGGAGAGGATCGTGCATTAGAGGCTGCAAAGCAGGCTGTTTCTTCTCCATTGCTAGAACAATCTATTGAAGGTGCAACGGATGCTATTATTAATATTACTGGTGGTGTTAATTTAACGTTGTTTGAGGCTGAACAGGCTGCAGAGGTTGTTCGTAGTGCTGCTAATACAGATATTAATACTATTTTTGGATCTGTTATTAATGAAAATTTAAGTGATGAAGTTATTGTAACTGTTATTGCTACAGGATTTGATAAGAAGAAGCAACAAGAGGCTGTTAATGCTACTCCTGTTGTTCCTACTACTTCTCCTGCTGCTCAAAGTGGTCGTAGAAGTGTTCCTTCTCGTGAGGATTATTCTTATCAACCAGAAATATTACAAGATGATGTTCCTACAAGTAATAGTGGTGAGTTGGAAATTCCATCTTTCTTACGTGATCGTAATTTTTAAAAGGCTTATGCCTTTTTTTTTACGTAAACTTTTATTTCTTCTAAATTTTTTCTTTTTTTTTACTACTTATAAATATATAATAAAATTAGAATATGGGATGGTGTTTATGAAAAAAAAATATCTTTTTAAATTATTCGTTTTCTTGCTTCTTTGTTTTAATTCTTTTTCTGTTTTTGCAAAAGATGTTGAAATTGAAAATGTTCGTATTGTCGAAAAAAGTGGAACAGTCGATGCAGATAATATTTCTTATCAAAATAGTACGATTTCTCCTAAGATTGTATTTCATCAGCTAAATGATTTTATAACATTAGAGGTAAATATTCAAAACAAAAGTAATATAGATTATCGACTTTCTTCTATTTCTAATGAGTTGAATAATAATTATTTAATGCTTGATTCCTCTTCTTATGGTAGTGTTATTCCAGGCAATAGTACACAATCTTTTTTAGTTAAAGTTTTATATAATAATCAATTATATAATCAAGATGAATTTGTATCAAAAGATTTATCATTTTCTTTAGTTTTTGTTGATAGTACTAAGTTAGAAAATGCATTTACGGGAAATACGATATTTTTAATTATTGTGTTTATTCTTTTAACTTTTGCGGTTTGTTTATGTTATTTTTTATTTACGAAGAGAAAGAAAAGAGTATGTTTATTATTTCTGTTATTTGTCCCATTAGTTGTTCTTGCTAAAGAAGAAGACATAAACTGTAAAATATCATTTGATCAATTGGTTGTTAAAGGAACATTTTTAGATTATCAAGTAGTTTTAAAAGATGATAATAATATAGTAGATTCTTATGTTAAAGTTTATGGAAAAAAGATTGATGCTCTTCCTGTAATGGAAAAAGATGGTTATGTATTTAATGGATGGGTTGATCAATTCAATAATGATGTTTCAAATGATTTGATTGTAACTCAAGATCTTAATTTAGTTGCTTCTTATCTTCCTATATCTTATTCCATTACTTATCAATTAAACGGTGGTATTGAGAAGACAAATCCAACTAAGTATACGATTGAAGATGAATTTATGTTAAAAAATCCTACAAAGGTTGGTTATACTTTTTCTGGATGGAGTGTAGATGATGATAATAGTCTTCAAACTAATATTACTATTTTTAAAGGAACAAAAGGTGATAAAGTATTTACTGCTCATTATTCTACTAATAAAAATACTGAGTATACTGTAATTCATAGATTAATGGATATGAATGGAAATTATGTCGAAAAAGATAGAGAAACATTACATGGGGCAACTGATACGACTGTTTCTCCTCAAGTAAAAACATATGAAGGATTTATTTCTCCACCAAAACAATCTAAGGCTATTTCGGGAGATGGATTAACAACATTCATTTATGATTATCAAAGAGCAAAATATTCTTTTACGATATCAGATCGTTCTCATCTAACATCATCTTCATCGCCTAATGGAGAATATTATTATGGAACTTCTTTAAGTGTTTCTGTCAATCCTATTAGCGGTTACCATATTTCTTGGAGTGATGGAGATACAAATTATAATCGTACGTTTTCTATTAAAGAAAATCTTACGTTAAGTTATCAATATCTACCAAATACAGACACAGAATATACCGTTATTCATAAGAAGATGAATCTCGATGGAACATCTTATACTACTGCAGATCATGCAATATTTAAAGGTACGACAGATTCTACTGTTACACCTAATGTAAATCAATATGAAGGTTTTACCTCTCCAAATGTTCAAAGTTTATTGATTACAGGGGATGGTAATGCAACAATAACCTATTATTATCAAAGAAATAAATATCATTTAACTTTAAAAGATGCAGGTCGTATTACGACAAGATTTTCCTCAGGAGATTACTATTATGGTACATCTATTACGATTAAGGCCAATTGTATTACAGGTTATAAATTCTCTAAATGGAGTAATGAAATTACTCAGTATAATTATACTTTTGAATTGAAAGAAGATGTTACTTTATCACCAGTTTATGTTACAAGGCCATCTGGTACAACACCTTCAGAATGTTCAACTAATAATAATCCTTTGTGTTTAAGTGGAGAGATGGAAGTGGTGATATATGATAAGAAAAAGAAAAAAAGATTTATGAAAAAATTAAAAGATGTTACTTTAGATGATTTAATTCTAACTTGGAATTTTGATACTGGCGAATTTGAATTTGTTGAGCCTTCTTTTATCCGAAAAATAGTAGTTTCTGATACTCATTATGTTTTAACATTTAGTGATGGAAGTATTTTAGATGTTATAGGTGATCATAGACTTTTCAATTTAGATAAGAACGAGTTTACTCATTGTGTTTCTGATATTGAAACTCCTATTGGAACTAAAACGATAAATGATAAAGGTGAGGTTATTGTATTAGTTTCTAAAGAGATTGTGTATAGCCCAGTTGATGTATGTAGTGTTATTACAAAGAAGAATTTTAATTTTTATGCAAATGGGATTTTAACTTCTATTTCGTTAAATAATCTATATCCTATTCAAGATATGAAATTTGTTAAGACTTCTCGTAAAACGATTCAATTTAATGATTTAGATGTTGATAGAGAATTATTTGATGTTTTGCGTTATGGTGAGTTTAGTGATGATTTTGATGGCGAGTTTGAGTATACTAAGCGCTTTTTAGAACATTATGCTAAAGATTTAGCATCTGATCAATTTATTTCAAAAAAATAAAAAGGAATCTTTGAAGTGTGAAGTTGTCAATTAAAAGTAGACACTAAAAAAGAATTATTTAAACCCTAGTTGAGTTTTATAATCGACTGGGGTTTTATATTTTAACGCAAAACTCGGACGATAATTATTATTATCCCAAATTATATC